>WQVT01000268.1 GCA_009785715.1 Acidimicrobiaceae bacterium
CTGCACGACCGGGTGATCGACGGGCTGCTTGCCGCAGGCCTGGAGCCCGCCGACGTGGAGCGGGTGGTGCGTGCCGCCCTGGACGAAGACCTGCGCTACGGGCCCGACGTGACCACGGCGGCGACCGTCGCGGCCGGCGCCGTGGCCACCGGCGACGTGGTGGCCCGGCGGCCCGGGGTGGTGGCCGGCGTGCCCGTGGCGCTGGCCGTCCTCGATCTTTGTGGGCTCCTGCTCGACGGGGTCCGCCTGGTCGCCCGCGACGGGGACAAGGTCGGCTCAGGGGATCGCGTGCTGGCCGTCGAGGCACCGCTGGCGGGGTTGCTCGTCGCGGAGCGGACGTTGCTCAACCTGATGACCCACCTCTCCGGCGTCGCCACCGCGACGGCAGCCTGGGTCTCGGCGCTCGCCGGCACCGGGTGCGTGGTGCGCGACACCCGCAAGACGACTCCGGGCCTGCGGCTGCTCGAGAAGTACGCGGTGCGTTGCGGCGGGGGGGCGAACCACCGGCTCGGCTTGGGCGACGCCGCCTTGATCAAGGACAACCACGTGATCGCCGCCGGCGGGATCATCCCCGCCATCGACGCCGTGCGCGCCGCCGCGCCGTCCCTCCCCCTGGAGGTGGAGTGCGACACCCTCGATCAGGTCCGCGCCGCGCTCGACGCCGGCTGTGACCTGATCCTCCTCGACAACATGGACCTGCCCGACCTCCGCGCCGCCGTGGCTTTGGCCCGTCGGGTGCCGGGCGTCCGCCTCGAGGCAAGCGGCGGGCTCACCCTCGCCAACGCCCGGGAGGTGGCATCGACCGGGGTGGATTTCGTGGCAGTGGGTGGGCTGACCCACTCGAGTCCGGCCCTGGACCTCGGGTTGGACCTGCGCGAAGCCTGACCCCTGACCGGTCAGGTCCAGGGCATGGCGGCGCGTTCCGACCAGTAGCGGGCCGGCTCCTCGGCCAACCCGGCCAGCCGATCGGGATCCGCTCCGCTCGCCGCCTCGACGGCGGCGAGGTTCGATTGGAGGTGGGCGATGGTTGCTGCGCCGCTCAGCACGACGTCTGCCCAGGGCTGTGCGAGGGCTGCAGCCAGCGCGGTGATATCGGGTTGGGCGCCGAGGGCGCCGAGCGCCGGTGCGGGCCTGGCAAGGCGACCATTTGCCAAACCTTCCTTCACGATGACCATCCACCCCGCGGCCTTGGCTTCCGCGAGGGCAGGGCCGACCGAGGGTTCGAGGAGGTTCCAGGTGGCCTGCACCGCCGAGAACAAGGACTCGCCGTCGACGGTGACCTCGAGCGCACGCCGGAGCGTCTCGGCTTGCTGCGGCCCCGAGAGGCTCAGGCCCACGGGAATCCCGAGGGTGGTCAGCGCCCGATGGACCTCGCCGTCGTCGAGGACTCCCGAATCCAGGGTGGCGGAGTGGATCTGATAGAGCCGCAGCCACGGCGCAAGCAGCGCCTCCGATTCGGGCCACTGTCTGGCGAGCGCCCCGGCGCTGTGGTCCTTTACCTCCTGCGTCTCTGCGTCGGTTCGCCAGCCCGCCGTGTACGTGTACCCCCACTTCGAAGAGACGGTGACGTCGGCCGGCGTGATGCCCCGGTCGTTCAACCAGCCTCCGAGGAACAACTCCGCCAGCCCGTAGGACCGGGCTGCATCGAACCAGCGGATCCCGGCTGCCCACGCCGCGTCGCACATCGCGCGGCAGTGTTGCTCGAGCGCCTCCACCGAGCGGTCCGAGCCGAGGTCCGCTGCGTGCCCGATGTTCAGATATGCCGGCCGGCCGAGGGCGGCCAGGCCCAAACCGAGGACTGCCACTGCGCCATTCTGTCAGCGCCGTTCTGTCCGCCCCCGGCTTGAGCCTGCGCCGTCGGTCAGGAGGCGGTTTCGAACAGCTTCCGCGCCGTGGCCATGGCGGTCATGGCCGCGGGCCAGCCCGCATAGAAGGCGAGGTGGGTGATCGCTTCCTTGAGCTCGTCGAGGGTGAGACCGTTATCGATCGCCCGCCTCATGTGGCCGCCCATCTGCTCCGTGCGGTAGAGGGCGACGAGCGCGGCGACCGTCACCAGGCTGCGGTCGCGCTTGGAGAGCCCTGGACGCTCCCAGATCTCGGGAAAGAGAAAGTCGTCGGTGAGCGAGACCAGGCCGGGGGCGAAGTCGCCGAGCGACTGTTGGGCTGCTGTTTGTTGTGCGGGCATCTGGTGTCCGTTTCCCTTTCACGTGACCGTCGGCGGCCACCTCGCCTTGACTCTTGCACTCGGGACAAACGTGACCGAACGGTGGTCGTAACGTCGGGGGCGATGAACTTCACCGAGGAGACCGCAACGGACGCCGTGCTCGCCAGCTTCGCCGGGACGCCCGACCCCCGACTGCGTCAGGTCGTCTCCGCCTTCGTCCGGCACCTCCACGCTTTCGTGCGTGAGGTGGAGCCGACGATCACCGAGTGGGAGGAGGCGGTGCAGTTCCTCACCGCCGTCGGCCAGCGCTCGGACGAGACACGCCAGGAGTTTGTTCTTCTCTCTGACGTCCTCGGAGTCTCGATGCTCGTCGAGGCGATCAACGCCCGCCTCCACACCGGCGAAGCGGCGACCGGCTCAGATCACCGGACGCCGCTCGACGTGACGGCCTCCACGGTGCTCGGCCCGTTCCATGTCGTCGAATCCCCGCACCGGGCCCTCGGTGACAACATCGACCTCGTCGGTGGGCACCAGCCGTGCGTGATCACCGGCGAGGTGGTCGACCCGGACGGCAGCCCGCTGGCGGGCGCCACCGTGGATGTTTGGCAGTGCGACGAGGACGGCTTCTACGACGTGCAAGCCCCCGACACCCAGCCGCTCGGCAACGGGAGAGGCCTCTTCACCACGGACGACGAGGGACGCTTCTGGTTCCGCACGGTCGTCCCCCGCTACTACCCGATCCCGACCGACGGCCCGGTCGGGAAGCTGCTCCTCGCCACCGAGCGGCATCCCTACCGCCCGGCGCACATCCACTTCATCGTCGACGCACCGGGGCACGTCCCGCTCACGACCCACCTGTTCGTCGCCGACAGCCCCTACATCGACTCGGATGCCGTCTTCGCCGTGAACGACGCGCTGGTGCGGGAGTTTGTCGAGGTCGACGATCCGGAGAAGGCGGCAGGCTACGGGGTGACGGTCCCGTTCCGCTATGCCGAGGCGAGACTGGTGGTCCGCCCTCTGCCCAAGGCCCTGCCCGTCTGAGCCTGCGATCCGCGGAGCCGGCTCAGGCGGCTGCCACCACCGCCCAGAAGTCGTCGAAGCTGTCAAGGGGGCCGGTCATCGCCCGCTGTGTCATGAGCACGCCGACGATGTCCCGGCTGGGATCGACCCACGCCGTCGTCCCCGTCCCTCCGTTCCATCCCCACCGGCCCGGAGCCATCCACGGCCTCGGGGCGTCGACGTTCACCCCGGTTCCGAGACCCCACGACGCGCCGCGGCCGACGATCGGCTCCGCCTGGGCGCGCTGGTCGGCGGTAAGGGCATCGGCGGTCATCAGCGCGACCGACTCGCGGTCCAGGGCGGGCTGTCCGCCGTCCGCCATCGCAGCGAAGAAGCGCAGGAGATCGGAGGCGGTCGACACCAGCCCCGAGCTCAACTCCTCGAACGATGGTGGACCGGAGAACAGGCCATCTGGTGGGTCCAGCACTTCGAGCCCGGCTGGCCCGGGGTAGTAGGCGGTCGCGAGGCGATGCACCTCCGTGGTCCCGAACGCCGTGGATTCCATCCCGAGGGGACCGGTGATGCGCTCGGCGATCAGCTCGGACAGCAATCTCCCCGTCGCTCGGGCGAGGAGGACGCCGAGAAGGTCGATCCCGGTGTCGTACAGCCAGCCGTCCCCCGGCTGGAAGGCGAGCGGCACCTCGCTCAGTCGGGCCACGAACTCGTCTCCGGACATCGGCGGGGTCATTGGCCCGGGGTACACCTTCCGATCGATCATGGCCTGCCGCTGCGGGGTGTCGGCCAGGACCGCTCCCCAGCCGGACCCCAGGGTCAGCAAATGCCGGACCGTGATGGGCCTCTGCGCCTCGACGGTCTGGTCCAGCGTGGCCCCGGGGCTCGTCAGGACCCGGGGGTTGGCCGCCTCCGGCAGCCATCTGGCGATCGGGTCGTCGAAGGCGACGACGCCATCCCGGAGCAGGGTCATGGTCAAGGCACCGCCGATTGGCTTGGTGAGCGAGGCAATGCGGAACAGCGTGTCCTCGCGTACCGGCGGGCTCTCCGGCTCGATGGCCATCCGGCCGCCGGTGCGCGTGGCGATTTGACCCCGGACCCGCAGCGCGGCCGCGTAGCCGGGGATGTGACCTGAGGCCACCTGGGCGTCAAGCATCTTCCAGATCTCGTCGAACTCCGGGTCATCGCTCATGCGCTCTCCTCAGCAACGTTCCCACCCTTACCGCGGGCTCACGGATCAGACGCCCCACACGCCGGGCAGTCATCGTTGCGCCGGCGGGATCATCCCCGCCATCGACGACGTCCACGACTTCGGCTTTATTGCGACGAGCGCCTTGCCGCCGCCCTGACTGGCGTCCGGATCGAGCCGCTCGACGTTGGCCACCTGCACCGCTTCAAGCAACCGGAGCAG
>WQVT01000269.1 GCA_009785715.1 Acidimicrobiaceae bacterium
GAGCGGGTCGCCCACGCGGGCCCGGTCCTCGCACCGGTTTTGGGCGCCGCCCACGGTGCGCTCGACGTGACCGAGGCGATGTTCGCATCCGGCCGCCGGCCCTTCACGACCACCTACAGCCGGATGGCGGACTCAGCCGGGGCCCGCCAGTGGCTCGCCGAAGTCACCCATCTCCTCAGCCGAGCCGAGCAGACGATGTACGCCGTCGCCGCGACCGCTGAGAGTGAGGACCTGACCAACCGCGAGGTTGCCGTCGCCCTGATGGCCGTGGCCGACGCCGCCCGCGACTGCCGGTCAGCCGTGGAGCGGATGCTCGACCTCAACGGCGCCAGCGGCTTCGCCACCACGAACAGGCTGCAGCGGCTGTGGCGCGACGTCTCCGTCGGCAGCCGCCACCCGCTCCTGAACCCCTACCTCGCGGTGGAGCGACTTGGCTCCGCGCTGACCCCCTAGCTGCATCCGCGCACCCACACCGGCCCAACGAACCAAGGACCCAAGGAGCACATATGCCCACGACGACGAACCCGACCGTTCCGCTCTCTCATCGCGACCTGCTCGACGCCTACGTCGCGGCGCTGGCCACCAACGGGCTCAGCGGCAAGCCGCAGGTGACAGCCATCGGCTTCTACTATGACAAGGTCGACGATCAGGTCAAGATCTCCCTCAACGACGCGCGCCAGAAGACCAAGAACATGCGCCGCGACCCCCAGGCCACGCTGTTCATCCTCGACTTGGCCAACCCCCAGCGCAGCCTGGAGATCCGCGCCGGTGTAGAGCTGCGTCCCGACCCGGACCTCGAGTTCTGCCGGACGGCCGGCGCCAAATACGGTGTGGACTTCCACGACCATGATCTGCCCGGCGAGACGCGCTCGATCGTCGTCCTTCACCCCACCCGGATCCTCGCTACCAGCGTCGGCGAACACGGTATGCAGGTCGTCGCCGGCTGACCTCCACCCCGAAATAGGAGGCGTTCCTCGCGTGACCACGCCAGACCCGGTCGCGCGCCTGCGCGACGCGATCAACTCCCACGACTCAGAGCGCATCGCCGCCTGCTTCACCCCCGATTACCGTGCCGAGATCCCGCACCGCCCCGCCGAGAGCTTCACCGGCTCCGACCGCGTCGCCGCCAACTGGACGGCGATCCTCGCCCGGCTCCCGGACATTCAGGCACGGGTGCTCCGTCGAGCCGCCGACGGCGGCGAGATCTGGTCGGAGTGGGAGATGACCGGCACCGACCCCACCGGCAATCCGGCGCTCCTGTGTGGACCCGACATCATGACTACCCGCAACGGACAGATCGCCTGGACCAGGTTCTACCTCAGCCCTGTCGCCGCCCCCACCCACGCCGACGGACAACCCGTGCCCTCAGACAGGCCGTGGGAATGACCCGCTGCAGCCAATCCTCCGATGAGGATCCTCGCCCAGGATGCTCAGTGACATGACCATGACCACCGCGATCACTGAACTAGACCGGCGGCTCGCCGAGCGACTGGGGTCTGGGTGTCCAACGGCCGGAAAAGGCCTGGTCGGGGGTGGAGGCGAGGAGAATCGAACTCCCGAACCTCTTGCATGCCATCCCCACGCCGGGTGCTCCTGGAGGTCCACCGGGGTCCATCAGGGATTCACGACCAGCGGTTTTTCGCATCCTCGTCCATTCAAGTCCAGCCAAGTCTGCGCCGTTTGACACCGCGGAAGACACCGCGAAGTTCGCTCTGAGCGCCCAGACTGAGTATCAGGCTGATAGGGAACCGGCGCGGGCAAGGGCGTCGGCGACGGCTTTCGGGGTGACCGGTAGGAGGTCCAGCACCACGATGGGGTCGGTGCCGCTCACCTCGAAGTCCCATGCGATCACCTTGGCCAGGTAGGTCCCGATGGTGCTGCCGACGACCACCGTGGCGCCGGGGGTGACGTCGCTGACGTTTCTGGATCGGCTGAGGAGCGTCCAGTTGAAGCCCTCGTCGTTTTCGGCATGAGGGTCACTGATGATGTCGACTCCCATGGCGGCGGCGCCTGGATAGGGGGCGTGGCTTTGCGCGAGCCGGTCGACGGTCTCGGGATCGACCGTCTCGACGTGCCAGCGCTGGGCTGGGCGCTGTGCCATCTCATTCCTCCTCGGATTGGTTGTCCGCACTTCCAGCGTACGACGGGTTCGGGCGCAGATCGCCGGCGGCATCGAGCAGGCGTGCGGCGGCGGCTCGGATCACCTCGTCGGACGGCGTCGGCTCGTCCTCGGTGACGCCACCGAGCAGCTGGATGTCGTAGTGGTTGGGGTTTTCGCCTGTCGGGAGGACCTCGAACCCGGCCCTCCGCAGTGCGCCCACCGGAGCCTCGACGAACATCGATGCGGCCGCGAACCGATCGAGAACGGTGGAGACATCCTGGCCGTCCGGGTGGGCGAACACCGACACGCCAAAAAGCACGTGGCGGATGCCCTCGGCGAGTTCGATGACATAGACGCGCGCGGAGAGCGACGCGCTATCCGCGATCTGTTCGGCGGCCTCGGTCCGACTATTTGGCGTCGCCCGAATCACGATCATGAGATCGTCAGGTGGGCCGTCCGGACGAATCAGACGTCTCTTCCTCCTGTTGGGCGATGTCCGCATCGGTCAGTCTGAGAGGGTCCGGACGTGACCCTCGGGGCAGCGACCGCGGTCGCAGTCGTAGAAGCCATCGTCGAACTCGACCCAATGAACCCAATGGGCGTTGCAGTAGACCTTCTCGCATCGCAGGCACCAGAAGGGAACGAGTTCGTGGTCAAGTCGACCCAAGAACGCGGCGTCGCGTTTGGCGATAGCGGTCTGCACTGCCTTCTCGTCGTCAACCCGGCCAGTCGATGAGCCGACGAGAGTTTGCGTGAAGAGCAGGGCGTGGCGCTCCTCAAGGAGCGTCGGGGCGTCCGAGAAGAGGGTCAAGGTTCCCGCTGGCCTGCCACACCTGCCGCACCAGAAGGTGTTGCATACGAGCTCCGAGCTCGTCGGCGTTCCAAGCGCCGCGAACTGTGCTCCACGTTCCCGCTGACTTGGCTCGGAGATAACCGGAGCCGCGGAGAATTCTTCGAGCAACGACCGGGCATGGCGGTACTTCTCGCGCAGGCGGCCCGCGTCTTCGGGGTCGAGCAGCCGGAGACGATCCTCCGACGCGTTGTCCGATATGTCGGCTCGCTTGACGGCTAACGCCAATGGATTGGACGCCACCCTACGTAGGTAGCTTTCGTATGACTCTCCGGCCAGGTGGGTGATGTCTTCAACGGCGAGGAGCACGTGAGGTGGGCAGCCGGCGCAGAAGAGGTCGGTGCTGTCGAGGATCGTGTCTTCGAGCAGGTCGTGCATGACGGCCACGAGCTTCTCGTCGGGAGCGTCGACTCCGTCCGCGACGCGCAGCACGTGTTCGAGATAGGGCCGGCCCGCCTTGTCTGTCTGACCGGCATGGAACCGGCGTGCCAGTTCGATCGCCTGCTCCAACCTCATCGCTTCCTCCTGTCGATACGAGCATGACATGGAGGTGAGACACCGGCTCGACCTGTTCCTCGAGAGGCGTTCCCAACTCGGAGAGTTCCTCTGCATTACGCGGTGTCATTGTTTGACACCGCGTAATCGCAGGAGGTCCGCCTAACCTCGACGCTCGGCCGGGGAAGCCCTGGTCAGGGACGCGGAGGCGAGGAGAATCGAACTCCCGAACCTCTTGCATGCCAAGAATTAGCGAGGGGTCTTTGGGGATCTGTTCGAGTCCGCTCCGGAGGCGAAAGTCCTGGTCACCCGTCCACGGGCGTCCGGCGAGGTGTTCGCCGATGTGCGGCGTGTTGCTCCAGTGGTTGCTCCAGTACGAGCCGTCCGCGAGGACTGGTCCGACTTCGCGCTTTTTAGGTGTGATTGAGCCGGGACCAGAATGCCCGTTACGACCTGTTGGGCACATTAGGGCTGGTCATGGGCTGGGTGGCGCTGGGGCCACCGACCGTGACTGCTCGGAAGCTGAGGTGATTGTCCGCTGCGTGTTGCACGCCTGTTGCACGGCCGAGGGCCGTTCGGCACGGAGGAGCGTTCAGTCAATGCCCCGGCTGCCGTTGCCTTGCCGGCCTGTAGGCGGGACTCCGTGGCGGGTGGTTTGACGACCTGCCCGTTTGCCCGGAAACCGCTCCTGACCAGCAAAAAGACACCGCTGTCGTTTCTCGTGGCTTCCGGTCGCTTGGGGGCCCCGTGTGTCACCAGGGTGTCACGGCCGTCGATTCGACTCGTACCTGCAATCTCTGACCCGTTGCGGAGGTTTTCAAGTCACGGCGAACAGCTCGTAGTGAGGTCACTGACTCAACATCCCAGCACCGTCTGGATGCCCTGGGTGAGGGTGATGAGCTGGGCGGCAGTGACCGTCGGGATCGACATGCCGGTCTGCGCGTTGACTTCGCCGGTGAACGTGCCGAGCGTCGAACAGGTGTCGGTGACATCTCCGGAGGCCAGGTAGGCCTGGGCCTGGGTAACCTTGTCCGCCAGGCTGTGGCCCGGTCCGACCTTCTGTACGGCCTGCAGCAGCCCAGCCAGCTGGCTAGCGGGGTTCGCAGTGTAGGTGATCACCACTTCAGGGA
>WQVT01000270.1 GCA_009785715.1 Acidimicrobiaceae bacterium
CTCCGGGCTCGGCTACCTCCGAAGACAGAAGCGCCGGCGACCAATACCGGCGGAGCAGGTTCCCCATCAGGGTGCCCGGACCGACCTTGGTGAGGATGTCGTTCTCTTCGGTTGAAAGCATGCAAACCCCCTACTAAGACGTCCCCGTGACGCCGGTCCTTAGCCTATCTCACTATTTCGTCGAGGCAGAATTCGCCCCCTTCGTCCCACGCCGAGCCGGTCTCACTCCGACGGGCGGTGGCACACCTCGTTGAAGCTGCGCATGACGCTGCCCCGCGGTCCGGCTCCGATCCGGCAGATCGAAGCGACGTCGAGCATCAGCCGGCCGGGGAACTCCGTGGGTACCCCCATCCCCCAGAAGAGCGCCGCCTTGATCGGCGAGACGTGGCTCACCACGATCAGGTCCCGGTCTCGCGCCTCGGCCCACAGGTCCTCGCAGGCGTCACGCACCCTGGCTCCGACGGCGGTGAGTGACTCGCCTCCCTCCGGCGTCCAGGAAGGATCGGCGTCCCATTTCGACCACAGCGTGGCGGGGACCTCCTCGAGGGTCAGGCCGTCGTAGATCCCGTAGTCGATCTCGATCCACCGTTCGTCGACAGTCACGGGCGGCCCGAGCGCCGAGGCGGTCTCGACCGCCCGGCCGAGTGGGCTGGTCACCACCCGGGCCGCGTCCCGAAGCTCGGGCAACTCACCGAGGGCGGCGGCCTGCCGGCGGCCGAGCTCGTCGAGCGGCACGTCGAGCCGTCCGAGGAGCCGCCGATTGGCGTTGGCGGCCGTCCGGCCGTGGCGCACGAGGATCAGCACCGGCGACACGCTACCCGCGAGTCCGACGTGACCCCGGCCTGCCGGCTCGCCGCCGACTCCGGGCGCGAATCGTGGTTGCTGGGGGACACGGATCGCGCCCTGAACGTTTGGCCCTCCCCCCCGGTGCCGGCGGGTCAGGTGCCGGCGGGGTCCGGTGCCGCGGAGTCAGGGCGCCGGCCGAGCCAGGGCGCCGGCGGGGTCCGGCGCCGGCGGAGAGAGCGCCGGCGAGGCTCAGGGACGGACGAGGATCCGCCCGCAGTTGTCGCAGTGCACCACGGTGTCGGGCGGTTGGTGGCGGATGTGGTCGATCTCGGTGGCCGGCAGGGTCAGGTGGCAGCCGTCGCAGCGGGACCCGACGAGGCGGGCCACCGCCACGCCGCCCAGTCGGGCCCGCAGGCGGTCGTATTCGGGCAACAGGCCGGCGGGGACGGCCGCCGCTGCGGTTGCCCGCCGCTCCCCTACCAGGGCGAGCTCGCGGTCGATCTCCTCTTCGGCGGCCGCCAGCCCGCTCCGGGCTTTCGCCGCCGCCGCCCGCAGGTCGGCCAGCTCCGCGTCGAAGGCCGCCAGCCGGGCGTCGAGGGGCTCCCGTTCGCCGAGTATCTCGAGCGCACGGTCCTCGAGATCGGACGAGCGCGCCCGCAGCGAGGTCACGTCCTCGGCCATGGCGGTGAGCTCGCGGGATGCCGAGACCTCCCCCGAGTACATCCGTCGCTCGACCTCCGACGCCCGGGTATCGGCGGCATTCATCTCGTCCTCTATGGCCTGTTCTCGCGCCGCCAGCTCGTCGCGTTCGGCGGCGACGGTGGCCCGCTCGCCCTCGAGGTGGACCCCACGGGCCGCGAGCTGCTCCAGTTCCGTCCGTTCGGGCAGCGTCTGCCGGCGATGGCGAAGCTGGTCGAGGGACTGGTCGATGTCCTGGAGGGCGAGCAGCGCCTCCATGGCCGGGTCGGCCATCAGCCGGTCATCCGTGAGGATTGCCGTGGGCCGGGGGCGGAGGTGCGGTCACCGGCGGTGCCGCCGGAGGAGGTGGCGCGGCGGTGGGCGGCGGAGCGGTTGCCGGCGGGGCGGTGGCCGGCGGAGGAGGCGTCGCAGCGGGCGGGTTGGTCGCCGGCGGTGTGTAGGTAGCGGTGGTCACCGGGGGTGGGGGCTGCGTGGCGGCCGGCACCACCGCGCCGGGGCCCGGCGTGGGGGCCGGCGGCGGCGGGGGCGGCGGCGGGTGGATCTTGTCGTCGGCAGACAGGGCCGGCGAAGACACCGGCCGCCCGGGCGGGATCAGCTGCGGTGGCAGGACGTTGAGGGGAGCGTTCGGCTTGCCCTGGAGGGCGGAGGCCATGAAGTCCCGGAAGGTCTGGGCGGGGATCGTTCCCCCGTAGACCTCGCAGGAGGTCGTCGGCACACAATCGCTTCCGTTGAGTCCGGGCACGACCATCGGGACTTCCTTGTTGGGGTTGCCCATCCAGACGGATACGGCCAGCTGCGGGGTGTAGCCGTTGAACCAGGCATCCGTGGGTCCCGTTGCGGTCCCCGTCTTGCCGGCGACATCGTGGCCGGGGACGTTCGCTTCCGCCTTTCCGGTGCCGCTCGTCACGACGTCACGGAAGGCGGTCGTGGCCTGGGCGGCGATCGCCGGGGAGAAGACCTGCTTGCCGGGGCCCAGGCCGTTGTAGACGAGCTGGCCGGCGCCGTTGACGATGCGGCTGATGAACGAGGGGGTGTGGTACACGCCATTGTCGGCCACCGCCGCATAGGCGGCGGCCATCTCCAGGGGGGAGGCGGGGTCGGCGCCAAGCACCATGGCCGGCACGGCGGGCAGGTAGGCGGTGATCCCGAGCGAGTGCGCCATGGAGATCACGCTGGTCAGCTTGATCTCGTGGGCGAGGCGGATGAAGGCGCAGTTGTACGACTGGGCGGTGGCGTTCTCGATCGTCGTCTTGCCGCCCGATCCCGGGCCCTCGTCGTTGGTGGCGGGCTTACCCTTCGCCGGCCCGCCCAGGTTGGGGGGGATCAGGTCGTAGTTCCCGATGGCGGTCCCGGTCGCGGACGGCGGGAAGGCCACCGCGCAGGGGGCGGTCGCGTCCACCTGCGAGGAGATCGAGTACCCCTGCTCGAGGGCCGCCAGCAGGGTGAAGATCTTGAACCCCGACCCCGGCTGGCGGGTCCCCTGGGTCGCCAGGTCGAACTGGGTGTTCCCGCCGACGATCGCCCGCACCGCGCCGGTCGCCGGGTCGATGGCGGCGAGGGCCTCGGTCAGGCCCTGGGACGTCGCGGCCGGCGGTACGTCGCCGGTCACCGCCCCAAGCGCCTGGGCGGTCATCGTCGGGTCGTAGTTCGTGTAGATCTTGAGCCCGCCCTCGTAGAGGGCGTTGTAGCGCTCGGTCTTGGTCTTGCCGAGCGGGCTACCGGCGGCGAGCAGCTCGTCGATCACCTGGTTCACGTAGAGGTTCGAGTTGCTCGTGGTCGGCTGTGGACGCGACGTCGTGTGGTTGGGCAGCGGGGCGACGTTGGCCGCCGCGTACTGGGCCTTGTTGATCGAGCGCACCTTCAGCATCCGCGCCAGCACCTGGCTGCGCCGGATCCGTGCGCCCGTCGGGTTCGAGATCGGGTCGTAGGCGGAGGGGCTCTGGATGTTGCCTGCCAGCAGGGCGGCCTCGGGGAGCGTGAGCTGCGAGACGTCCTTGTCGAAGAAGACGAACGACGCGGCCTGCACCCCGGTGGCGCCGCTCCCCAGGTAGACGGTGTTCAGGTAGGCGTTGAGGATCTCGTTCTTCGTGTAGACCTTCTCGAGGCGGCTGGCGAGCACGGCCTCTTTGATCTTCCGGGAAAGCTTCCGCTCCGAGCCCACGTACAGCTGCTTGACCAACTGCTGAGGGATGGTCGAGCCGCCCTGGAACTGGTCGCCGGAGGCGGTCGATGCTGCGGCGCGGAGCGTGGAGGGGATGTCGAACCCGCCGTGGGTATAGAAGTGCACGTCCTCGGTGTCGAGGACGGCATTGATCAGCACCTTCGGGATCTTCGAGAGCGGCACCGGCTCGCTGAGCTGCGGGCCCTGCTCGACCGCGAGGACGTTGCCCTGGTCGTCGTAGATGGTGGACCCGGACAGGATCTTGGAGGACAACGGCGCAAGCGTGGACTCGTCGGCGATCGCTGTCTTGTGGATGATGTTATTGCCCACCATCGCCAGGGCTGCCAGGCAGGCGGCGACCAGCGCTCCGGTGACCACGACGATGAGGATGAGTCGACTCAGGCGTAGCACGGTGCGTTCGAGCGTAGCGGCCGGGCCGGGCGGTTCTGAGGTCAGCCGCTGTTTCGCAAGCCCGTGGCCAGACCGTTCAAGGTGAGCTGGATCCGCCGCTGCACGTCGCGGTCGTGCTCCCCGGCCCGCCACCGGCGCAGCAACGAGACCTGCAGCAGGTTCAACGGATCCAGGTACGGCAGGCGGCTCTCCAGGTTCTGGCGCAACGTCGGGTTGCCCCCGAGCAGCACGTCCTCCCCCGTGATCGCCAGCACCGCCTCGGTGGCCCGGCCGTGCTCGGCCACCAGCCGGGGGAAGACCGCCGCCCGCAAGGTATCGTCGGCGACCAGGGCGTCATAGCGAGCGGCGATCGCCAGGTCGGACTTCGCCAGCACCATCTCCATGTTGGAGACGACGGAGCGGAAGAACCCCCATTCGGCGTGCATGGCCCGGATCTCCTCGAGCCTCCCGTCGGCCTCCTCCAGCCAGGACACGATGGCGGTCCCGGCCCCGTACCAACCGGGGAGCATCACCCGGC
>WQVT01000271.1 GCA_009785715.1 Acidimicrobiaceae bacterium
GGGGGGGGGGGGGGGGGGGGGGGGGGGGGGGGGGGGGGGGGGGGGGGGGGCGGGGGGGGGGGCGGGGGGGGGGGGGGGGGCCGGGGGGGCGGGTGGCGAGGGGCGGGGGGGGCCAGCGGGGCTGGTGGCGGGATTCAGGGCGCGATCCGCGTTCCCCGGGCATCCCGATTCGCGCCCAGGGCTGCGGTTGCAGCTAGCGAACGAACTGGTCGACGGCCATCGCCACGAACAGCAGGGTCACGTAGCTGATCGACCCGTGGAACAACCGCATGGCCCGCGCCTCGGTCTGTTCCCGACACAGGCGGACGGCGAATCCGACGAACATCCCGCCGAGCACGACGGCGGCGGTCCAGTAGAGGGGGCCCATCCGGCCCGCCCATCCGAAACCGAGCGAGACCGCCCACACCAAAAGCGAATAGCCCAGGATGAGCGAGCTCACCCGCCGGAAGCTCTCGACCACCGGCAACATCGGCACGTTGACGGATCGGTAGTCCTCGCGGTAGCGGATGGCGAGCGCCCAGGTGTGCGGCGGGGTCCACACGAAGATGAGGGCGAAGAGGACGAAGGGGGCCAGGCTCAGGCTGCCGCGCACGGCCGCCCATCCGACCAGCACGGGCACCGCACCGGCCGCCCCACCGATGACCACGTTCTGCTTCGACGTGCGCTTGAGCCACAGCGTGTACACGAAGACGTAAAAGAGTGTTGCGCTGACCGCCAGGCAGGCGGCCAGGAGATTGACGGCCAGCCAGAGCTCGGCGAAGGCCACGACCTCGAGGGCGAGCGCAAAGGTGAGCGCCGCACGTGGGGTCACCGCGCCGGTGACCAGAGGACGGCGCGACGTGCGCCGCATCACGGCGTCGATGTCGCGGTCGACGTACATGTTGATGGCGTTGGCACCGCCGGCGGCCAGCGTCCCGCCGACCAGGGTGGCCACCATCAGTCCGACGGCCGGCAGGCCGCGGGCGGCCACGAACATGGTGGGCAACGTGGTCACGAGCAGGAGCTCGATGATGCGGGGCTTGGTCAGCGCCACAAAGGCGGCAAGGCGGCCCGCAAGGCTCAGCTCGGCCGAGACGCCCCCGCGCTCGGCCGTTGCGGCCCCGGGGACGGCGGTCTCCGAGGGCGCGGTTTCGGCCGGACCGGGGAGGAGATCGGCCCCGCGGGCGACCGCACGACCATAGGAATCGCCCAGCGGGTCGGCCGACCCGAGACTGACCGTGCTCAAGGTTTGGTGCTTCGACCAGCGAGAATCGTCATGCGCAGGTCAGGCTAGGACAGTCGCATCGCCGGGGACAAAGCGAGCGTTGGATCCTCCGCCCGTGCGGGTCCTGCCACCAGCGCGGATCTACGATGGGCACCCGATGCGAGCAGCCGATGCAGGCAACCTGGCGACCGCCCGGCGGGCGGTGGTCGCCGGCGGGCGGGTGGCCTGGCGGACGATCCGCCACCGGGAGCTGCCGCCGGCCACGTTCCGCTTGGCGACCGGGCTCGCGGTTTGGGCGCTGGCATTCATCATCGTCTCCGGCGCCGCCGTCCGGTTGACCGGCTCCGGGCTCGGCTGCGCCGACTGGCCCGGCTGCACCACCACCCAAGTGGTGGCCCCCTGGCAGTTCCACGCCTGGGTGGAGTTCGGCAACCGCTTAATCACCGGACTCGTCAGCATCGCCGTGGGCCTCGCTGTCCTCGCAGCGCTGATCCGGGCCCCGCGCCGGCGGGACCTGACCTGGCTGTCGCTCGGACTGGTGGCCGGGCTGATAGCGGAGATCGTCCTCGGGGGCCTCACGGTCGAGCACAAGCTCGCTCCCGGCTACGTCACCGCCCATTTCCTGCTCGCCCTCGTGTTCCTGGCGGACGCCGTCATCCTTCACCACCGGGCCGCGCTGGCCGACGATTCGCCGCCGGGGCGGGCCGGGCGAGCACGGCCGGCGGGCCGGCCGGTGGCAATGGTGAGCCGGGAACACCTGATCCTCTCCCGGCTGCTGCTCGTTGCCTGCTCGGTGGTCTGCCTCCTCGGCACGGTGGTCACCTCCACCGGTCCGCACGGCGGGGCGCCCCAGGCGCCGCGCTTCGCCTTCTCGCTGCACGACGTGGCCCAACTCCACGGGACGTCCGTCGAGGTGTTCCTGTTCTTCACGATCGTGACGCTCTGGAGCATGAGCCGGGCCGGGGTGCCTGCGTCCGTACTGCGGCGGGGCGAGCTCTTGCTCGTCGTTCTCGTCGCACAGGGCGGCATCGGCTACCTGCAGTACTTCACCGGGGTGCCTGCGGCCCTGGTGGCGCTGCACATCGTCGGCGTGGTCTCCGTCGTTTGGGCCACACTGGTCTTCAACCTCGGCTTGTACACCCGGGTCCCCGACACCGAAGAACCGACCGGGCCGCCGGTGCCCGCCTTCACCCCGGAGCTCGTGCCGTGACTTCTGATTCGGCCGTGACTGTTGATTCGATCGCCATCTCCCCGGCCGCCATCTCCCCGAGAGCGGCAATTTCCGCCCCGGTCGAGGTCGGCGAGCCCGAGACGGTCGATGTGGTCGTCCCGGACCGGCCGTGGAAGGTGATCGTCTGGAACGATCCCATCAACCTCATGTCCTACGTGACCCTCGTCCTGCGCAAGCTCTTCGGCTACAGCCAGGAGAAGGCCCACAAGCTGATGCTCGACGTCCACCTGAAGGGCAAGGCGGTCGTTTCCTCGGGCAACCGGGAGAAGGCCGAGCTCGACGTGTTCCGCCTCCATGAGCACGGGCTCTGGGCGACCATGGAGCAGGACGAATGATGCGGGGCAAATGAGACAGGCGGAATGATGGAGCAGGACGAATGATGTTCCGGCGCCCCATTCGGCGCACCCGCTCGGGGACCTACCAGCTCAACCTCGGCCCGGGCGAACGGGGACTCCTGGCGGCGCTGGCGCCTCAACTGCGTGACCTGCTTTCCGACCCGGACCAGCCCGGCCTGCGGCGGTTGTTTCCCCCTGCCTACGGCGACGAGGGCGACGCCGAGTACGAGGAGGAGTACCGCCGCTTCATGCACGACGACCTGGTGGCCCGCCACGAGGCGGCGCTCGACGTGCTGGCGGAGACGGCCAACGCGAACGAGCTCGACGCCGAGCAGATGGAAACGTGGATGCGGGCCCTCAACCAGTTGCGGCTCGTACTCGGGACCCGTCTCGACGTCACGGAGGACGACGATTTCACCAACACCGAGGACCCGGACCGGCAGGTGTACTACCTCCTCGGCTACCTCCAGGAGTGCGTGGTCGAGGCCCTCTCCTCGTAACGTCTTCGTGGTGTCCTCGTAGCGCTCGGGCAGGTCGTAGGGTGCGGGCGTGGACATCGCGGAAGCCCTCGACTACTGCCGGGAAAACCACCACTCGGTGCTGATCACCTGGAAACGCAGCGGGAAGCCACAGCCCTCTCCGGTCGTACACGGGGTCGACGAAGATGGTCGGATCGTCATCTCCACTCGCGAGACGGCCTACAAGGTCAAGAACCTTCGCCGCGACCCGCGAGCCACCCTCTGTGCCCTCCCGGACACCTTCACCGGGCGGTGGCTGAGCGTGGAAGGCACGGTGGAGATCGTGTCCCTGCCCGAGGCCATGGAGCCGCTGGTCGACCTCTACCGCCAGATCGTCCAGGGCGAGCACCCGGACTGGGACGACTTCCGCGAGGCGATGGTGCGCGAGCAGCGGGTCCTCCTCCGCCTCACCCCCGAGCGGGCCGGTCCCGACGTCCACGGCTGACCGGACGTCCGGGCCTGACCCGACGTCCGCGACTGACCCGACGGCCGGGGCTGACGCGACAGGCTCGGCTGAACCGACGTCCGTAGAGCTGACCGCTGGCATGGGAACTCGGCGGAAGCGCTGGTGGACCGCTGACCTGCACTTCGGTCACGCCAACATCATCGGGTATTGCGACCGACCGTTCCGCTCGGTGGAGGCGATGGACGAGGGGCTCATCGAGCGCTGGAACGAGACGGTGGGCCGAGACGACGAGGTCTGGGTGCTCGGCGACTTTGCGATGGGGGGCCTGGCGGAGCACCTGCCGCTGGCGGGGCGACTGGCGGGCCACAAGGTCCTCGTGGCCGGCAACCACGACGCCTGTTGGGAGGGCCGGGCAAAAGGGGGATCCGAGCACTGGACCGCCGAGTACCTCGACGCCGGCTTCGACCGGATCCTGCAGCCACCCGCGACGGCAGCCGTCGGGACGGTGACGGTGGCCGTCCATCACTTCCCCTACCACGGGGATTCGCGGGGAGACGTCGAGCGCTTCGCCGAGCACCGTCCGCCCGACGAAGGCGCCTGGCTCCTGCACGGGCACGTCCACGACCGCTGGCGCCAGGCCGGCCGGCAGATCAACGTCGGCGTCGACGCGTGGGGAGGGCGCCCGATAGGCGACGATGAGCTGGCGGACCTGATCGCCGCCGGACCGGCCGACCTCCCCCCGCTGCGCTGGCGCTGACTCTCGCCGGCGGGCGGCGGGCAGCGGGCGGCGGGCGGCGGGCGGCGGGCGGCGGGCGGCGGGGAAGGTAAGCGGGCGTAGGTAGCGGCTGTGGCGGAGGGGGTGTCCCCA
>WQVT01000272.1 GCA_009785715.1 Acidimicrobiaceae bacterium
GGAACCTTCGTGACCCGAATCTTGCGCCCGGTGGAGAACGCCTCGGCTTCGGCCAGGCCGACATCGGCGATCTCCGGCTCGGTGAAGATGGCCGACGCCGCCTTCTCGTAGTCGATGTGGCGGTGTTCGAGGCTGTGCAGGCCCATCACATGCTCGGCGATCTTGCGACCCTGCATGCTCGCGACCGACGAAAGCGGGAGCTTGCCGGAGATGTCGCCGGCCGCATAGATGTGTGCAACGTTTGACTGACAGTGGTGATTGATGGGGATGTAGCCGCCCTCGTCGACCTCCACCCCAGCCTCCTCCATGCCGAGCCCGTCCGAATTGGGGATCGACCCGATGGCGAGCAGCGCATGGGTACCGATGGCCACACGGCCGTCGTCGCAGGCGACCGCCACCCCGCCTTCGGTGTGCTCGACCAACTCGGCTCTCGCGCCCTTGAACAGCCGCACCCCGCGCCCGAGCAGCGACTCCTCGAGGGCGGCGGCCACCTCCGGGTCCTTGCTCGGGAGGACCTGCTGGCGGCTCACGATCAGGGTGACCTTTGAGCCGAACGACGAGAACATGTGGACGAACTCCACGCCGGTGACCCCGGATCCGATGATGACCAGGTGCTCGGGCATGGTGGGCGGCGGGTAGGCGTCGCGGGTCGTCAGGATCCGGTCGCCGTCGGGCGTGCACCACGGTGGCACCCGCGGCCGGGAGCCGGTCGCCACGAGCACGGCGTCCGCCTCCAGTTCCACCCGCCCGTGCTCTCCTTCGGCGACCACCTCGTGCGGCCCGGTCATCCGTCCCGTCCCCTTGATGATCCGCACCCCCTGGCTCTCGAGCAGGGAGCGCACCGAGGAGTGCAGGTGCGTCTCGATCTCGGAGATCCGCTTGCGCTGGGTGTCGGCCTCGAGATGCGCCTCGAACTGGCTGAGCCCCATGCCGCCGAGGCGACTGGCGAAGCTGATCGCGCCGCCGGTGGCGATCATCGTCTTCGACGGGATGCAGTCCCACAGGTGCGCCGCGCCGCCGAGAATGTCGCGTTCGATGACCGTGACGTCTGCGCCCAGCCGGGCCGCGTGGGTGGCCGCAGTGTTGCCTGCCGGTCCGCCGCCGATGATGACAAAGCGCGTGGGCATACCCACAAAGTAGAGCCTTTGTGAGCCATCTCCGTCCATGTGACCGATCTCGGTCCATGTGAGCGTGCAGTGGGCAAACGGCGTCACTTGCCAAGCACATGGACGCGAATCAGTCACATAGTGGGCGCACTCAGGAGGCGATGCCCAACCACACCGGCCCGACCCACCGAGAACCCGACCCACACGGGACCCCGACCCACCGAAAGCCGGCGCCACCCCACCCGCCGGCTCAGTACGGGTCGTGGACGCCGAACTCCGCCCGCAGGACGTCGCTCACCTCTCCGAGGGTGGCACGCCGGCGAAGCGCTTCCTTCATGGGGGGCAACAGGTTCGCCGTCCCCCGGGCGGCCTCCGCGACCGTCGCCAGCGCCGCGTGTACGGCGGAGCGGTCCCGCTCTGCCCGGGTGCGCGTCAGACGGGAGACCTGCTGGGCGACGAGCTCGGGATTCACGGGGAAGGGTTCCACCACGGCGGGCCGGTCGTCGACGTAACGGTTGACGCCGACGATCACCCTTTGCCCGCCCTCGATGCTCTGGGCGTAGCGGTACGCCGCGGCGTCGATCTCCTCGGCGAGATAGCCGGAATCGATGGCCGCCACTGCCCCGCCCATCCCGTCGATCTTGGCCAGGTACCCCCACGCCTCGGATTCGACGGCCTCGGTCAGCGACTCCACGAAGTACGAGCCGCCGAGCGGGTCGACGGTCTCGGTCACGCCCGACTCGGCGGCGATGACCTGCTGGGTCCGCAGGGCGATCCGGGCCGCCCGCTCGGTGGGCAGGCCCAGGGCCTCGTCGTAGCCGTTGGCGTGCAGGCTCTGCGTCCCCCCGAGCACCGCTGCGAGGGACTGGAGGGTGACCCGGACGATGTTGTTCTCGGGCTGCTGAGCGGTAAGCGTCGACCCGCCCGTCTGGGCATGGAAGCGCATCATCCTGGCGCGATCGCTCGTGGCGCCGAAGCGGTCGGTCATGATCGCAGACCACATCCGGCGGGCCGCGCGGTACTTCGCGATCTCCTCGAAGAAGTTGTTGTGGGCGTTCCAGAAGAAGCTCAGCCGGGGTGCGAATTCCTCGAGCGCCAGCCCCGCAGAGAGCGCGGCCTCCACATAGGCGATGCCGTTGGCGAGGGTGAAGGCGAGCTCCTGCACGGCGGTCGAGCCGGCCTCGCGGATGTGGTAGCCGGAGATGGAGATCGTGTTCCAGTTCGGGAGCTTGGTGCGGCAGTAGGCGAAGGTGTCCGTGACCAGGCGCATCGATGGACGCGGCGGATAGATGTAGGTGCCCCGGGCCAGGTACTCCTTCAGGATGTCGTTCTGGATCGTGCCGCCGAGCCGGTCCCCGTCGAACCCCTGCTCTTCGGCCACCAGCTGATACAGGAGCAGCAGGATGGCGGCGGTGGCGTTGATGGTCATCGACGTGGTGACCCGGTCGAGCGGCAGGCCGGCGAGCAAGACCCGCATGTCGTCGATGGAGTCGATGGCCACGCCGACTTTGCCCACCTCACCCTCTGAGCGTGGGTGGTCGGAGTCGTAACCCATCTGTGTCGGGAGGTCGAAGGCGCAGGACAGGCCCGTTCCACCGGCGGCGAGAAGGAGCTTCCAGCGCTCGTTGGTCGACTCGGCGCTGCCGAAGCCGGCGTACTGCCGGATCGTCCATGGCCGTCCGCGGTACATCGTCGGGTGGACGCCTCGGGTAAACGGCGGGCGACCGGGCCGGCCGAGGCGCGCCTCGGGGTCCCAGCCCTCCAGGTCCGTCGGCCCGTAGACGGGCCGGAGCTCGATTCCCGAGTCCGTACGGCGCTCGTCGCTCATCGCCCGTCTACGTTAGGAGCCGGGGCTCGTGGGACCGATCTGGTCTGTTTGACCGGCTTGGTCTGACGATACTACGATCCGACAAATAGTCGGGGGACGGGAGGGCACGAGCGTCATATGAAGTTCCACTGTTTCAACCTGATGCCGTGGCCGCACCTGCCCGAGGACTTCCACGAGCACAACCCGTCGGTGTGGATCGACGCCTCGGCGAAGAAGTTCTACGACCCGGTGGTGGGACGGCAGGTGTACTCGGACTACGTCGAGATCCTGCGCACCGCCGACAGTCTGGGCTTCGACAGCGTCGGGGTGAACGAGCACCATATGAACGCCTACGGGCTCATGCCCTCGCCAAACCTGATCGCGGCGGTTCTGGCGCGCGAGACCACCCGCGCGAACCTCTTGGTACTCGGCAACTCGGCCGCCCTCTACAACCCGCCGATCCGCTCGGCCGAGGAGCTGGCGATGGTGGACGTGCTCTCCGGCGGGCGGCTGATCGCCGGCTTCCCGATCGGCACCGCCATGGACTCCGTCTTCTCCTACGGCCAGAACCCGGCGACGCTGCGAGACAAGTACCACGAGGCGGTGGACCTGATCCTGAAGGCGTGGTCCGCCGAGGAACCCTTCGCCTGGAACGGGAAGTACTACCAGCTCCCCTACGTGAGCATCTGGCCCCGCCCGGTCCAGGATCCGCCGCCGGTGTGGATCCCTGGTGGGGGGAGCATGGAGGTGTGGGAGTACTGCATCCGGCGCCACTTCGTCTACGCGTACCTGTCGTTCTTCGGCCTGGCGCGCTCGCGCTCCACCCTCGAGGGCTACTGGGAGACCGTGGAGCGCCTCGGCACCGACCGCAATCCCTACCAGACCGCCATCGTGCAGTTCGTGGCGATCGCGGACTCGGACGCGGAGGCCGAGCGACTCTACGGACGGCACGCCGAGTACTTCTACAACAACTGCCTGCACGTCGGCGCCCAGTACGGGGAGCCGGCCGGATACATGACCATCCCCACGCTGCGGCGAAACCTGAGCCGCCGCCCACCCCGCCCCGCCGGCGCTCCCCCCGCTCCCCCGCCGGCGCGCGGGCCCGCCACCTGGAGCCAGATCGTCAACGACGGCTGGGTGGTCGCCGGTAGCGCCGAGACGGTGCGCGAGCGGCTGGCGGCGACGATCAAGGAGGCGAATGTCGCCAACGTGATCGTCCAGCCCCACTTCGGATCGCTGCCGAAGGAGACCGCGCTCTACAACGTGCATCGCTTCGCTGCCGACGTGATGCCGGTGCTGCGCCCCACGTTCGAGGAGTGGGAGGATCCCTGGGCCCCCAGGCCTGTGCCGCCTGTGCCTGCGGCCAACGATGCCAACGGGGCCGGAGAGGCCCCGGGGACCGGCCGGGGCGTCGGGACGGCTGCCCGATGAGCGCCGAGCTCGTGGAAGTCACGCTGGCGAGCGGGCGGGTCGCCCACTACTCGCGCCACGGGTCGGGCGACCCCGTGCTCTACCTGCGCTCCATGGTCGTCCCCGCCGGCGACGACGTTTTCGTCGAGTCGCTGGCGCAGAGCTTCGACGTGATCGTTCCCCGGTTCCCGGGCTTCGACTCGCTCGACGAGCTCGACGACCTCGACAAC
>WQVT01000273.1 GCA_009785715.1 Acidimicrobiaceae bacterium
GCTGTACCTGAAGCGCCTGGTGGTGGGGGGCTACGAGAAGGTCTTCGAGATGGCCCGGGTGTTCCGCAACGAGGGCCTCGACACCCGCCATAACCCGGAGTTCACGATGATGGAGGCCTACTGGGCCTACGCCGACTACACGGACTGGATGGACCTCACCGAGCAGCTCGTGACCCACCTCGCACGATCGCTACGGGGGACCACCGAGCTCACCTACGCCGGCCGCCCCCTGTCGCTGGCGGCGCCCTGGCGGCGGGTGACCCTCACCGAGCTCATCGCCATCCACGCCGGCGCCGAGGTCGACCTCGAGACCCCGATCGACGAACTGCGCGCCCTGGCGGGCCGCCATCAGGTCCCGGTCGAGCCGTCCTGGGGTCCCGGCAAGTTGCTCCTCGAGATCTACGAGAAGACGGCGGAGGCCGAGCAGTGGCAGCCCACGTTCGTCCTCGACTACCCGAAGGAGGTCTCGCCCCTGGCCCGTGACCATCGGACGAAACCCGGGTACGTGGAGCGTTTCGAGGCGATCGTCGCGGGCCGGGAGCTGTGCAACGCCTTCAGCGAGCTGATCGACCCCGATGAGCAACGTCGCCGTTTCGAGGCTCAGGCCCAGGCCAGGGCCGCCGGCGACGACGAGGCGATGGTCGTCGACGCCGACTACCTGCGGGCCCTCGAGTACGGCCTGCCGCCAACCGCCGGCATCGGGATCGGGATGGATCGGCTGGCGATGTTGCTGACCGGGGCGGAGGCGATCCGCGACGTGATCCCCTTCCCCACCCTCCGTCCAGAAGTGGGGTAGGGCAAAGGACGCGTGGTGCTAGACGGCGTCCAGTGAATCGATGAGCCGGTGGCCGGCTTCCGCCAGGCCCGTCACGGCGACGCCGTTCCCGAGCGGGGTCAGGGCGTCGGCCGCTCGATCGGCCCAGATCCGGGCTTCGGCGATGGCGCTGTCGACGGCCTCCGTGCTCCTGATCAGGTCCCGCGCCTTGTCGCGGCCGGCCTCGTCGAGGGGCCCGCCGAGCAGGCCGCGCAACTCGACCGCCACCTCGGGCAGGGCCAGGGCTCGGATGACCGGCAGGGTGTAGGTGCCCTCCACGAGGTCGTGGCCTGCAGGTTTGCCCAGGAGTCCCTCCGTGGCGACCAGGTCGCACACGTCGTCCCAGATCTGGAAGGCGACCCCGAACGCCGCCCCGTAACGGGTCAGGGCCTCGACGAGATGGGGTGCCGCACCCGTGACCAGGCCACCGACCCGGGCCGAGGTCGCGAACAGCGACGCCGTCTTCCCCCGCACCGCGCGGAAGTAGGCGGCCTCGGTGCGCTCCGTGTCGAAGGCGTAGTGGAGCTGCGCCACCTCGCCGTCGCAGAGCTGGCCGATCGTACGGGCGAGGAGGGCGGCGACCTCGGTGCCGAGGGCGGCGGCGATCTCCGAGGCCTTGGCCAGCAGGAAGTCCCCGGCGAGGATGGCGACTAGGTTCCCCCAGCGGCGGTTGACGCTCTCGGCCCCGCGCCGGCTCTCTGCCTCGTCCATCACGTCGTCGTGGTACAGCGAACCGAGGTGGACCAACTCCACCGACACGGCGCCCTGCACCACGTCGTCGGTGACCTCGGCGTCCAGCGCGGTCGCCGAGGCCACGACAAGGGCTGGTCGGAGGCGCTTCCCACCTGCGGCGATCAGGTGGCCGGCGACCTCGGTCAGAAATGGGTCGTCTGCCGCTACTGCCACCTCCAGCGCGCGCTCCACGCGCTCCCGGTGCGTCTCCGCACCAGGGAGCCCGAAGGTTTCGGCCATGTTCGTCGGCTGCACTCCACCGGAACTCACTGAGGGGAGACGTTAGGCCACCCGGGTGACAACCACGAAGCCCGGGAGTTTCATCCACCAATCGCAGCTGTTTCGAATGCAGGTCAGCGCACTTTCCCTGCCCGGGAGGCCCTCAGCGGTGACGAGTAGAGAGGGGTGACGGGTACACTGGTCGAACGGAGGGCCCAAGGAGCGTTCATCGGAATGCAACAAAGCATGGAGCAAACCTGTGGAAGGCTCCTAGGGGACCTTACAAGCCGTGCAGGAGGCGGTGTCCTTGTTTGAACGTTTCACCGACCGAGCCCGTAGAGTCCTGGTGCTTGCCCAGGAGGAAGCGCGGCTTCTGAACCACAACTTCATCGGCACCGAGCACATCCTTTTGGGTCTGATCCACGAGGGTGAGGGAGTAGCCGCAAAGGCACTCGAGTCGTTGGGCATCAGCCTGGAGGCAGTGCGCGAGAAGGTGGAGGAGACGATCGGCCCCGCCGGCTCGTCGACCACCGGTTCTCCGCCGTTCACGCCCCGGGCCAAGAAGGTCCTCGAGCTCTCACTCCGCGAGGCTCTGCAGCTCGGCCACAACTACATCGGCACCGAGCACATGCTCCTCGGTCTCGTTCGCGAGGGCGAGGGTGTGGCGGCCCAGGTGCTGGTGAGCCTGGGTGCGGATCTGTCGCGGGTCCGCCAGCAGGTCATCCAGCTCCTCTCGGGCTACCAGTCGCCCGGAGGCAAGGAAGGGGCGACCACCGGTGGTGGGGCCCAGTCCAGCCCCGAGGCGCCGGCCGGCTCCCCGGTGCTCGACCAGTTCGGCCGCAACCTGACCCAGCTGGCCCGGGAGCGAAAGCTCGACCCGGTCATCGGCCGGGAGCGGGAGATCGAGCGGGTCATGCAGGTCCTCTCCCGCAGGACCAAGAACAACCCCGTCCTGATCGGCGAGCCCGGCGTCGGCAAGACGGCGATCGTCGAGGGCCTCGCCCAGAAAATCGTCTCCGGCGACGTTCCGGAGACCATCAAGGGCAAGCAGCTCTACACGCTCGATCTCGGCGCCCTGGTCGCCGGGTCCCGCTACCGCGGTGACTTCGAGGAACGCCTGAAGAAGGTGCTGAAGGAGATCCGCACCCGCGGCGACATCATCCTCTTCATCGACGAGCTCCACACCCTGGTGGGTGCCGGTGCCGCCGAGGGGGCGATCGACGCTGCCTCGATCCTGAAGCCGATGCTCGCCCGTGGCGAACTGCAGACGGTCGGCGCCACGACGCTCGACGAGTACCGCAAGCACCTCGAGAAGGACGCCGCCCTGGAGCGGCGGTTCCAGCCGATCAAGGTGGACCAGCCCTCCCTGGTGCACACCATCGAGATCCTGAAGGGCCTGCGGGACCGGTACGAGTCGCATCACGGGGTGACGATCACCGACCAGGCGGTCGTTGCCGCGGCGAACCTCGCAGATCGGTACATCGCAGACCGCTTCCTGCCGGACAAGGCCATCGACCTCATCGACGAGGCCGGCTCCCGGCTGCGCATCCGGCGCATGGCCACGCCCGCCGACTACAAAGCGATCGAGGACGAGATCGCACGGGTCCGGCGGGACAAGGAGATCGCCATCGAGAAGCAGAACTTCGATCAGGCGAAGAAGCTCCGCGAGAAGGAGGAGGAGCTCCTCCAGCGCAAGGCCGCCAAGGAGCAGGAGTGGCGTGCCGAGGGCGTCGACCTCTTCGACGTGGTCGACGAGGAGGTCATCGCCGAGGTCCTTGCCAACTGGACCGGCATCCCCGTTTACAAGCTGACCGAGGAGGAGACCTCGCGTCTGTTGCGGATGGAGGACGAGCTGCACAAGCGGATCGTCGGCCAGGACGATGCCATCAAGGCGGTGTCCCGGGCCATCCGGCGTACCCGTGCCGGCCTCAAGGACCCCAAGCGGCCGTCGGGATCGTTCATCTTCCTCGGCCCCTCGGGCGTCGGGAAGACCGAGACCGCCAAGACGCTCGCCGAGTTCCTCTTCGGCGACGAGTCGGCGATGATCCAGCTCGACATGTCCGAGTACATGGAGAAGCACACGGTCAGCCGGCTGGTCGGTTCGCCCCCGGGCTACGTGGGCTACGAGGAAGGCGGCCAGCTGACCGAGGCCGTGCGGCGCAAGCCGTTCTCGGTGGTGCTCTTCGATGAGATCGAGAAGGCGCACCCGGATGTGTTCAACACCTTGCTGCAGATCCTGGAGGACGGCCGCCTGACCGACTCCCAGGGCCGCTCGGTGGACTTCAAGAACACCGTGATCATCATGACCTCGAACCTCGGGACCGCCGACCTCCGCAAGACGTCCGTCGGATTCGCACGGGCCGAGGACAGCGTCACCTACGAGAAGATGAAGGAGAAGGTCAACGACGCCCTGAAGAGCCACTTCAGGCCGGAGTTCCTGAACCGCATCGACGACACGATCGTCTTCCACGAGTTGACCAAGGACGAGGTCACCGAGATCGTCGACATCATGTTGAGTCGGGTCCGCACCCAGCTCGAGGGTCAGGGCCTGCAGCTCGAGATGACCCAGCCCGCCAAGTACTTCGTCGTCGAGAAGGGCTACGACCCGACGCTCGGCGCCCGACCCCTCCGCCGGGCCCTCCAGCGCCTCGTCGAGGATCCGCTCTCGGAGAAGATCCTCTGGAAGGAGTTCCGGGCCGGCGAGACCATCATCGTCGACGTCGAAGGCACCGACGGGGTCGGCGAGGGGCGCGAGATCGTCTTCCGTTCCGTGGAAGGGATCGAA
>WQVT01000274.1 GCA_009785715.1 Acidimicrobiaceae bacterium
GCACGACGCCCGGCTACCCTCGGCCGGTGCCCCGGGTCCTCCTCGTCCGCCACGCCCAATCGGAGTGGAACGCCTCCGGTCGATGGCAGGGATGGGCTGATCCCCCGCTCTCCGAGCTCGGCCGGGCCCAGGCCCGCCGTGCCGGCGAGCGCCTGCGCCGGATCGCCGAGCCGCTGACGCGGGCGGTTTCGTCGGACCTCGACCGGGCCCGGACGACCGCCCGGATCGTGGCCGGCCTCGCCGGCTCGAGCGAGCTACACGGGCGGGAACCGCAGGTGGAGGAGGTGGCCGGGCTGCGGGAGCTTGACGTCGGCGAGTGGAGCGGGCTCACCAGGGCGGAGATCACCGCCGAGTGGCCCGAGGCGCTTGCCCGCTGGGATGCCCGCGAGATCGACTCCGCCCCCGGCGGGGAGACGCAGGACGCGTTCGACCGCCGGGTGCGCTCGGCTATGACCCGAGTGCTGGCCGACCATCCCGGCCAGCAGCTCCTGATCGTCGCCCACGGTGGGGTGGTGGGCTCCGTCGGACGGTGGCTCGGCGCGGGGCCTGCCAGCGGGCTCCACGTCGCCGGGTTCTGGATCGAGCACGACGGCGACCGGCCACGGATCACGGGGAGTGTCGACCTGCTCGGCGGGGAAACCCCGGAGGGTGAGGCCGTCCCCGATGACTCGGCCGGGGCGCGTTAGAAACGTCGGGCTATGAAGAGCATCGTGGGCCGTCAATGACGGATTACTTGCAGTGAATGGAATCCCCTCCTGACGAGGGGAAATAGCCGCCGGCGGGCGGGCGGCCGCCCGGCGGGGCCGCGGGTCGCCGTGGTGAACGGCGGACCAACGTAGGCTTTCGTGCCCAAATCTGGCCGGTCCCCTCGCTCCGGCGCGAGGTACTTTGCCAAGCGTGAAGGTCGAAGTGATCCGGAGCGCCCGTCGGCAGAAGACGGTTCAAGCCCGGGAAATGGGGGGCATCCTGCGGGTCTCGATTCCCGCAACGATGACCAAGGCAGAAGAGGAACACTGGGTGGCGGAGATGCTGGAGCGTCTCGGCAAGCGCAGCGGGAGCGCGGGGAGGGATCTCGAGGCTCGGGCGGCCCAGCTCGCCAGCCGCTACGACCTCCCCCGCCCGGCCACGATCCGGTGGTCGAACCGCCAGGAGTGGCGCTGGGGGAGCTGCACGCCGGTGGATCGCACCATCCGGATCTCCTCCCGCCTCGGGCGGGACCCACTGTGGGTCCTCGACTACGTGATCATGCACGAGCTGGCCCACCTCGTGGTTCCGCGCCACAACGCCAAGTTCTGGAGCCTGGTGGAGCGCTATCCGCTGACCGAGCGGGCGCGGGGCTACCTGATCGCGAGGGGTCTCGAGCCCTACGCCAAGACCTGAGCCCCGACTTCCGGGCGCGATCCGTGTCGACCCGGGGACACGATTCGCGCCCAGACGGGTCCCGAGCAGGGCTCGGGGCATCGCCTACGGTGGGCGCCCGATGACCCCCGCCGTCCCGATGACCCCCGCCGGCCCACCTCGGCCGCAGCGGGGCCCGGCGCCGTGGGCCGGGATACGGGCGGGGGTCCCCGGGGTGACGCAGGCCAGCGTCGAGCACCTCCCCGGAACCCAAAGGAGGGTCGTGCTGATCCGGGTCGCCGCCGACACCCGTCTCGGTGCCCTCTCCAGCGGGGACAGCGAGAGCCTGGCGGCCGGCGCCCGCACCGCACTCGCCCAGCGGCTTCCCCTGGTGGTGGTCATGGCCTCCTCGGGTGCCGACCTCTTCGAGGGGGTCTCGTCACTCGACGGCTGGGGCAGGGCGGCGGCCGCCCTGACCGCCTGCTCGGGGATGGTGCCGGTGGTCTTCGTCGCCTACGGGCTGGCGATCTCCGGGCCGGCGCTGATGCTCGGCATGGCGGACGCCGTGGTGATGACCCCCGAGGCGGTGGCCTACGTGTCGGGACCGGCGTCGGTAGCCGCCCTCACCGGGGTGCAGGTCGAGCCGCTGGCGCTCGGCGGAGCGGGGGTGCACCTCCGCTCCACCGGGGTGGCGGCCCTGGTGGCGGCCGACGTGGAGAGCGGGCTCGAGGTCGTCGCCGACCTGCTCGACTATCTGCCCGACCACGCCGACGAGCTCCCCGCCCCGAGGCCCTCGTCCGACCCCCCCGACCGGCCCGCCCCGGAGCTGCGCGACCTCCTCCCCGGGAGCGCCACGGGGTCCTACGACGTCCGGGCGGTGATCACCGCCATCGGGGACGACGCCGACGTCCTCGAGCTCCGTGCCGCATGGGCCCCGCAACTCGTGACGGCCCTGACCCGCATCGCCGGCCAGACCGTCGGGGTCGTCGCCAACCAGCCGCAGTCGATGGCCGGGACGCTCGACATCGCGGCGTCGCAGAAGGGCGCCCGCTTCGTGGCGTTCTGCGATTCGTTCAATATCCCGTTGCTCACCCTGGTCGACACCCCCGGGTTCATGCCCGGCCGGGACCTCGAGTGGCGTGGCATGATCCGCCACGGCGCCGAGCTGGTGTACGCCTACGGGGAGGCGACGGTGCCCAGGGTGTGCCTGATCCTGCGCAAGGCGTACGGCGGCGCCTACATCGTCATGGACTCGAAGCTGATGGGCAACGACCTCTGCCTCGCCTGGCCGAGCGCCGAGGTGGCCGTCATGGGTGCGGAAGGGGCCGTCCAGATCCTCCACCGCCGCGAGGACGCCTCCGCCCAGGCCCGCCTCATCGAGGAGTACCGCGAGCGCCACCTCAACCCCTGGGCGGCGGCGGAGCGGGGGTTCGTCGACGAGATCATCGATCCGGCTGACACCCGGGCGGTGGTGGCGCAGGCGTTCGCCATGCTCTCGACCAAGCGCGAGCGCCTCCCGGCCCGCAAGCACGGCAACGGCCCGTTGTAGCCGGCGCTGGTCAGGGCCCGAGCCCGCCGCGGTCGCGAACGGCGAACGGGACGCCGCTTCGCGACCCCCGGAACATGACGATGCCCGACTGCGCCCCGAGGGTGATGCCGAGGGTCAGGAGCACGGCGTCGTCCAGGACCTTCCCGGCGCCGTGGTGGTGACCCAGGATCGAGATCACGATGCGCGCCGCGATCGTGACCCCCCACAGGGCCACGGTCACCTTCGTGCCGCGCCGCCACAACTCCCCCGCCTGCTCATAGAGGCGGACGGTGAAGCCCCGGGCCACGCCGAACACGGCGCCGAGCGCCAGGTCGGCCGCCAGCCAGGCGCCCTCGGTGCCGGTCAGGCTCTGCCCCTTCGGCACCGCCCTCGTCACCTCGACCACGCCGATCACGATCAGGACGAGCGGGAGGAGCAGCAGCGCCCGCGCCGAGACCGGACGGGGCTGGACCTGGCGGGCGATGACGAGGCCCGCCACGGCGACGGCGATGACGACGCCGAGGACCTGATTGGAGCTCATCGCCGGACGGCTACCGATCCACGTGGTCCGGGCAGCGCCGGGCGAGCGGGTCCTCGTCGAGGCCACCGAGCGCGGCCCCGCATTCCTCACACGTGCCGTAGGAGCCGTCGTCGAGCCGGCGCAGGGCGGCCTCGACGGCGTCGAGGTCGGCTTCGAGGGTGGAGAGCTCGGCCAGGTCGGCGGCGGGGTCGAGCTGGTCGAGGTAGAGCTGCTCCGGGCGGTCGCTCACGGCGATGAGGCTACCGGCGCGGCGGTCTAGGTTGGCGCGATGAGCACCACGAGCGCCCTCCCGACGTGGAACACCGATCGCTTCTTCCCGGGGTTGGGATCGCGCGAGTTCGCCGCCAGCCGCGAGGAGGCGGGCGCCGAGATCACCAGGCTGGCCGCCCTCTACGACCTGCACGAGATCCGGGGCGGCCCTGCCCGAGCCGCCACGCCGGCCGACCGGGCGGCGCTCGAGGAGGTGCTGGACGCCACGAACGCCCTGCTCGAGCGCATCCAGACCCTCCGCGCCTACATCCACACGTTCGTGACGACCGACGCCGGCGACGACGTGGCCGCCGGCGAGGAGGCGCGCCTGCAGGCGGAGCTCGTCACGTTCCGCCAGCTCGGGGCCCGCTTCGACGCCTGGGTCGCCCGGCTCGGGGCGGAGGCGCTGATGGAGGACCCGACGGCCGCCGCCCACGCCCACTTCCTGAGGCGGGCAGAGAGAACAGGCGGCCACCTGATGAGCGAGGCGGAGGAGAACCTCCTGGCCGCCCTCCGCCTGTCCGGCGGCACGGCCTGGTCGCGCCTCGCCGGCGACCTCTCCTCGCGGCTCACCGGGAAGCTGGATGGGGAGGAGCTGCCGATCACGGTGTTGCGCGGCCTGGCGACGCACCCGGACCGCGAGCGACGCAAGGCGGCCTACCGGGCGGAGGTCGAGGCCTGGCAACGGGTGGCGGTCCCCGTCGCCGCGTGCCTGAACGGGATCAAGGGAGAGGCGGTGACCATCAACGCCCGGCGGGGGTGGCCCGACGCCCTGGCGCCGGCGCTGTGGGCCAACGCCGTCGAGCCCGAGGCACTGGCCGCGATGCAGGCCGCCGTCAGCGCCACTTTCCCCAACTTCCGACGCTTCCTCAGGGCGAAGAACCGCCTCCACAC
>WQVT01000275.1 GCA_009785715.1 Acidimicrobiaceae bacterium
GCGCGCACCCCGAGCTGCTGTTCTGCGAGAACGAGACGAACACCGCCCGGATCTTCGGGGGAGATCCGCTGACGCCGTATCCGAAGGATGGCATCGGCGACCATGTCATCGATGGAGCGCCCACCATCAATCCCGACGGCATCGGCACGAAGGCCGCCCTCTGGTTCCGGCTCACGGTGCCCGCTGGCGGTAAGGCGGAGCTCCGGCTGCGTCTGAGCGGCCCGGGCTCGACGAGCCCGCGGCAGTGGTGGGGCGGCGCATTCGACGAGCTCCTCGCCCGACGCGCCCGCGAGGCCGATGAGTTCTACGAGGCCCTGGCGCCGAAGAGCACCGACCCCGAGCGAATGCGGATCCTGCGCCAGGCCTGCGCAGGGCTTGTCTGGAGCAAGCAGATCTATCCCTTCGACGCGAGCCGGTGGCTCGACGGTGATCCCGGCGAGCCGGTCCCGCCGGAGAGTCGCAAGCGCGGGCGGAACTCGAACTGGCGCCACCTCGACACCTTCGACGTGCTGGCGATGCCCGACACCTGGGAGTACCCGTGGTTCGCCGCCTGGGACCACGCGTTCCACGCCGTCCCCTGGGCGCACCTCGACCCGGCGTTCGCCAAGTACCAGCTCACCGTGTTGCTCCGCGAGTGGTTCCAGCACCCGAATGGTGCGCTGCCGGCGTACGAGTGGACCTTCGACGATGTCAACCCGCCCGTGCACGCGATGGCGGCCGCGCGCGTCTTCCTGATCGACGGCGCCCGCGACCGCGAGTTCCTCGAGCGGGTCTTCAGAAAGCTGATCGCCAACTACACCTGGTGGCTGAACCGCCAGGACCCGGACGGCAGGAACGTCTTCGGCGGGGGCTTCCTCGGGCTCGACAACATCGGCCCGATCGACCGCTCGAACCTCCCTCCCGGCCATCGGCTGGAGCAGGCGGACGGGACCGCCTGGATGGCGTATTACGCGCTGACGATGCTCCTGATGGCGCTGGTGCTGGCGCAGGAGAACCACACGTACGACGACCAGGTGATCAAGTTCGTCGAGCAGTTCACCCTGATCGTCAGGGCGATGGACGACCAGGGGCTTTACGACGCCGGGGACAGCTTCTTCTACGACCGCCTCGTGAACGATGGCGGCGAGGCGAGCCAGCTCAAGGTGCAGAGCATCGCCGGGCTCATCCCACTGCTCCCCGCCGTCGCGGTCCCCGACTGGGCGATCGACATCGCGACCGGGATGGGCAGGCGCTTTACGCGGGTGCGGGAGCGGTGGGAGGCATCGGGCGGAAGCCTGCTGGGGCGCGTCCGCCACTCCGGCAACGAGCGGTCGGTTCTCCTATCCGTGATCGGCCCCGACCGGCTCGCCCGGACGCTCGCGCCGTTCTTCAGTGAGGATGCGTTCCTCTCACCGTTCGGCGTCCGCTCCCTGTCAAAGCGCTACGACGGGAACCCCTACCTGATCCCCGGCATGCCGGGCGCGATGATCGACTACCAGCCGGCGGAGTCGACGACGGACATGTACGGCGGCAACTCGAACTGGCGCGGGCCCGTCTGGTTCCCCCTCAACTACCTGCTGATCCGGTCGCTCGTGAGCTTTCACCGCTTCTATGGCGACGAGCTCACGCTCGAGTATCCGACGGGCTCCGGCCGCCAGCTGACGCTGCTCGAGATCGCCCAAGACCTCGCCGATCGTCTCGTCGCGATCTGGCTCCCCGACGGGAATGGGAGGAGACCGGTGTACGGCGGCACCGAACGGCTTCAGCGGGATCCCGTCTGGAAGGACAACCTGCTCTTCTTCGAGCACTTCCACGGCGACAACGGCGCGGGCATCGGCGCGATGCACCAGACGGGTTGGACGGCGCTCGTCGCAGACCTGATCCTCGACCCGCCCGGGGCTCCGAGGGAGACGTTGTGAGCGCGGGTTAACGCTCGGTGGCGCCGGAGGACCGCTGGTCGCCGTCCGATCGGTCGGCCTCGGCCATCCGCACTCTCAACTCGGCATAGTCGGCGCCGTAGGCCACCAGGAGCCGGGCGGGACCGTCGAGGTCGAGCCAGGCCCAGCCGAGGCCCGTGGTAGGCGCGGGCGAGGCGGTGCCGACGACCAGGCGGAGGCCGGTGGCTCGGTGGCCGTCGAGGACCGCGGGTCCGTCCCAGCCGGGGGCGCCGACGGCGAGCCCGTGGCGCAGGAGGGGTCGACCGGCGAGGTCGACGTGCATGCGGAGCTCGATCTCCCCGGGCGGCTCCCCGTGGCGACCGAGGACGACTTCCTCCGTCCAGTCGAGGCTGGCGCCCGGGCCGAGGCTGATGCGCACGTCCTGGAGGTGCCGGCAGCCGGCGGTGGCAATCACGGGCTCGGGATGCCAGTCCAGGGTGGCGCCGCTTCCGACGGAGATCTCGAAGCGCTGTCGGCTGCCGACCCCCGAATAGACGACGGTGGCCGCCGCGCTGCGAAGCTTCAGCGCCCCGCCGTCGCAGACTTCGACCCGGGTCGCCAGGTCATCGTCGCCGAGCGGGCCGGCAGCGGTGCCCACGAAGTAGACGGCGTCCCGTGCGCGGCGGAAAGTGATCGGCGGGGCGGAGACCACCCGGAGGATCTGCCCGCGCCCGTCGACGCAGAGTTCCGCCTGAGCTCTCATCTGCCGGCGACCGCAATGCAAGCCGGTGATCGAAGCTCCCGACGGACCCACTCCGCAACGGGGCCTCCCTTCGGGTCGGCGGCCAGGCTGATCAGGTAGGTGGGGCGTTCGCCGCGTTGGCGGGCGGCGTCGCCGGCCATGACGGCCAGGTCGGCGTGCACCAGTTCGGCAAGGTCGGTCTTGTTGATGACGAGGAGATCCGAGCCGGTGATTCCGGGGCCGCCCTTGCGCGGGACCTTATCCCCGCCGGCGACGTCGATGACGAAGATCTGCCGGTCGACGAGGCCGTAACTGAAGGTGGCGGTGAGGTTGTCGCCGCCCGATTCGATGATGACGAGTTCGAGCCCCGGGATATCACGCTCGAGCGCCTCCACGGCGTCGAGGTTTGCGGTGATGTCGTCGCGGATGGCGGTGTGGGGGCAGCAGCCGGTCTCGACCGCGGTGATCCGCTCGTCGGGGAGTACAGCGGCTCGGCGGAGGATCTCGGCGTCCTCGGTGGTGTAGATGTCGTTGGTGACGACCGCTATGGAACGCTCGTCCGAAAGGGACCTGGCCAGGGCGGCCACCAGCGCCGTCTTGCCGCTGCCCACCGGGCCCCCTATTCCAATGCGAAGCGGGCGGCCGGCCGGGGCCGCTTCGGGCGCCTCGCCCTGCGTGCGGTGGATGTGGCCGCCCGAATCTTGAGAATGACCGTGGTCAGGATGCAAAGCGTCAGGATGCAAAGAGTCGTACCTCCCGGGATGCGTGGACCTCGGCGGCCACGTCGGTCATGGGCCCGCCCAGAGCGGGAAGCTGGGCGACATCGATCCCCGCACCCTGCGAGAGCGCCTCAGCCGCCACCGCCTCGACGGATGGGGCAAGCTCGGCGAGAAGGCAGGCCACCGAGAACGGGTCGAGCCCGAGCAGTCGAACCGCCGCCCAGGCTGGACCGGTGGTGGCATTTTGGCAAGCCAGGAGGGCGGCGTCGCCCGCTTCCAGCCCCGCGGCCCGGGCAGCTGCCCCGAGCGCCGGCGCCGACAGTGGTCCGTCAGGGTGGATTCCGGCGAGGTCGCCCAGCCAGGGGGTGGGCCACATCCGGCGGGCGGCCCGGAGAATCCCCCGCCCCTGGGCGCGCGATGCCGCCCGGAGCGCCGGGGATGGCATCCGGGCCGCCGCTTCGGCGTCGAGCCGGGACCACGCAGCATCAGGTAGTGGCACCGCATCGCCGAGGTCCCAGGCGGCGATGGCGAGGGCGGCGTCGACCGCACCGGTGGTCCACAGCCGGCCCTCCAGGTAACGGCGAAGGTCGTCGAGCCCCGAGATGCGTCCGTCGGTAACCGCCTCCTCGACGCCTCCGGAGTGGGCGTGTCCGCCGGCGGGGAGGCGCCCGTCTGCGAGCAAGAGCAAGGTGGCCTTGCCGCCACCCGACTTGTCCCGGTTCAGGGCGCGATTCGCGTCCCCCGCCCAGCTCGCTTCGCGCCCTGAGTTGCCCGGCCCCGCCGCCGACCCCATCCCTGGCGTGATCAGGCCGGTCAAAACAGGAAGTACCGCTGGGTCATCGGGAGCTCCGATACGGGGGACTCGGCAATCTGTTCGCCGTCCACCATCACCGTGAAGGTGTCGGGGTCGACGGTGATGTGGGGCAACGCGTCGTTGTTGGGCAGGTCCGCCTTCGTCAGCCGGCGGGTGTCGGCGCCCGCCACCAATCGGCGATCCAGCCCGAGCCGCTCGGCCAGGCCGGCCTCGAGGGCGGCGGGGGCCACCCAGGTCACCGACGTCGCGCCGGCCACCGGCGGGTACGACCCGAACATGGGCCGTCCCCATACCGGCTGCGGGGTGGGGATCGAGGCGTTCGCGTCACCCATCTGTGCCCAGGCGATCACACCGCCCTTGACGACCACCTTCGGTCGGACGCCGAAGAAGCGGGGGTCGTA
>WQVT01000276.1 GCA_009785715.1 Acidimicrobiaceae bacterium
CGCCCCTCCTGCTCGACGAGGAAGAGCAGGGTGTCGCCGTCGCAGTCGTAGTACGCCTCGCGGATCCACTGCCGGTCACCCGACGTGTCACCTTTGCGCCACCGCTCCGCCCGGCTGCGGGACCAGAACACCGTTCGGCCTGACTCGAGGCTCTCGAGGAGGACCGCCTCGTTCATCCACCCCATCATCAGGACGGTCCGGCTGGCGTGCTCCTGGATGATCGCCGGCACGAGGCCGTCGGCGTTGTAGCGGATGGCCGCAAGCTGCTCGGGAGCTGCGGAGAGGGGGGTGGCCAGGGGCATGGCGCCATCGTAGGGCGGGGGTGTGACGAGCTGGGATTGACCAGGAACGGAGCCGGCCTTTCTAGAGTTCTGCCCGTGGCAAGCTCCAGCGTCCCCGTCCAGCTCCCCAAAGACCGGCCGGAGGAGATCGTCGCCGCCGCACGAGCCGTGGCGGTGGGCCTCGGCGAGCGGGCCGAGCGTCACGACCGCGAGGGTTCCTATGCTGCCGAGAACATCGACGCGATCTGGGCGGCGGGGCTCGGCAGCATCAACGTCCCCGTGGAGCTCGGAGGCCTCGGAGCCAACCTGACGACCACGGCTGCGGTGGTCGAGGCGCTGGCCGTCGGCGACCCGTCCACCGCCCTGATCTACGTCATGCACATCGCCCATCTGCAGGCGCTGATCGCTCCGGGCAACGTGTGGCCGGCGGAACTCCGGGATCGGGTGATTGCCGATTCCCTGGCAGGGCCTGCGCTGATCAACGTCCTTCGCGTCGAGCCCGAGCTCGGGACTCCCTCGCGTGGCGGGATCCCGGCCACCCTGGCCCGCCGGGGCCGGGGATCCGACGGGCGACCGGTGTGGCGGGTGTCGGGCCACAAGATCTACAGCACCGGGAGCCAGGGGCTGGCCTGGATGATGGTGTGGGGCGCAACCGAGGCCGAGGATCCGGATGGGCAGCGGGTCGGCACGTTTCTGATCCCGGGGGGCGCCCCCGGGATCGAGATCGTCGAGACCTGGGACCACCTCGGGATGCGGGCGTCGGCAAGCCACGACGTGGTGTTCCACGACGTGGAGATCCCCTTCGACCACGGCGTCGATCTCCATCCGGTCGGCAGTGCGCCGGTCGCCGGCAGGCCGCCGGCGAGCCACAGCGAGTGGACGAACACGCTGATCCTCAGCGTCTACCTCGGCGTGGCCAAGGCAGGCCGGGACTGGCTGGCGGGGTATCTCAACGAACGCACCCCCACGAACCTTGGTGCCCCTCTGGCCTCCCTGCCCCGCTTCCAGGCCGCGATGGGAGAGATCGAGGCCCTGATCTTCACGGCCGAGGTGCTGGCAAGCCAGCTCGTCGAGCAGTTCGATGCCGGCGGGGCGGAGGCTGTCGAGGCAGCGCGACGGGGACCGCTGGTCAAGTTCGTCGTCACCGGGAACGTCATCAAGGCCCTCGAGATCGGGATGGCGCTCATCGGGAACCCCGGGCTGACCTATCACCACCCCCTCCAGCGCCACTATCGCAACGCCCTCTGTAGCCGGATCCACACGCCTCAGGACGACGTGGTGCTCACCGCCGTGGGGAGCGGCGTCCTGAACGCCGTCCGGTCGGCATCCTGAACCGAGCCTCGGGTGGCCGAAGGGGACCCGGGCCCTCAGCTGGGAGCCAGAACTGCCTGGAACGCCATCGGACGCCGGTGGGAGAAGCCGAGCTTCTCGTACAGGCGGATCGCGTTGGTGTTGGTCTCGGCTGCGTGGAGGAACGGGGTGTCTCCTCGGCTGCAGATCTCTGCGGCGACCGCTCTGACGAGCCGGGTCGCGAGACCCTGGCCCTCCCAACCCGGAGCGGTGCAGACGGCGCTGATCTCGCTCCAGCCCGGCGGACGGAACCGCTCACCGGCCATGGCCACGAGCGCCCCTCGCCGGCGGAGCCCCAGGTAGGTGCCGAGCTCGATGGTGCGTGGCTCGAATGGCCCGGGGTGGGTCGCTGCCACCAGCTCGAGCATCTCCGGTACGTCCCCGGGGCCGAGACGGACCGCATCGGGGTCTCCGGCCGGCTGCACGCCGGAGCCGATCATCTGCACACACGGGACGACCAGGAGGACCTCCCATCCGGGCGGAGGCTCCTCGCCGACCCCGGGCAGGACGCAGAACCCGCCGGGGCCGATCAGGTCGGCCAGGTCCTCCCACGCCCGTCCTGCTTCCCCAGGTGCCGCGCCGCCGCCACCCGCGGGACCGGTGCCGGGGGACGGCCACGCTTCTGGTGCGAAGGCGGCGAATGGCGACACTTCGCCCGGGTAGCGCACCGCATGCCCGCGCCGCTCGGCGAAGGGGGCGTGCGCGCCGGTGAGGGACATCCAGGCGGGCCGGTCCAGCACCGAAGCGTCGGGAGAGCCGGACTGTTGCGGAGGCTCCGGCGGGAAACTGCGGACGCCGTGCGTCGGCCCTTCGCTCGTCATCGGGGCTGACTGTAAACGCGCCGCGGCCCGACGTTCCGCTCGATTTCGGGATCAGGGGAGGGTCTGCGCGCTGCCGTCAGAGGTACAGGCCGGTGCCGGCGTCCACCCGTTCGGAGGCGACGGCGTGGATGTCCCGCTCCCGCAGGATCAGGTAGTCCTCGCCATGGACCTCCACCTCGTAGCGGTCCTCCGGGTTGAAGAGCACCTGGTCCCCCGGGCGGATGCTCCGCACGTGGGGACCGACGGCCACGACCTCGGCCCAGGCGAGGCGCCGGCCGACCTGGGCGGTTGCGGGAATCACGATCCCGGCCCGAGAGCGACGCTCACCCTCGGCCCGCGGAATCTGGACCAGCACCCGGTCCGCAAGTACTCCGATGGCTTGTTTGGGATTGTCGATTCCAGGCAGGCTACTCACCCCTCCATCTTCTCCGCACCCGCCTCCTCCCCGCCCGTCACGGCCGCCGCGGATGACACGGGTCGGACCGGAACGCCGGCAGCCGCCAGCTGCGCTTTGGCCTCCGCCACGCTCACCTCGCCGAAGTGGAAGATGGAGGCCGCCAGCACGGCGTCGGCCCCGCCCGCCAGCGCGCCCTCGACCAGGTGCCCGACATGTCCGACGCCGCCGCTCGCCACGACCGGGATCCCGACGGCGTCCACCACTGCCCGGGTCAGCTCCAGGTCGTAGCCGTCGCGGGTCCCGTCGCGGTCCATGGAGTTGAGGACCAGCTCGCCGGCGCCGAGCTCCTCGCAGCGGACCGCCCACCAGAGGGCGTCCACGCCGGTGGCACGCCGTCCGCCGTGGGTCGTGACCTCGTAGCCATCGCCGCCGCCGGTCCTGCGTCGCACATCCATCCCGACCACCACGCACTGCGCCCCGAACGTGTCGGCCATCTCGGCCACCAGCTCCGGACGCGCCACCGCCGCCGAGTTCACGCTGATCTTGTCCGCCCCGACCCGGAGCATCGCCCGGGCGTCCTCGAGGGTCCGGATCCCTCCTCCGACGGTGAGGGGGATGTACACCCGTTCGGCGGTGGCCGCCACCACCCCGGCCATGATCCCCCGCTGCTCCGCCGACGCCGTGATGTCGTAGAAGACCAGCTCGTCGGCGCCTTCGGCGTCGTAGCGTGCCGCCAGCTCGACCGGATCGCCGGCATCTCGCAGGCCCGCGAAACGCACCCCTTTGACCACCCGTCCGGCGTCGACGTCGAGGCAGGGCACCACCCGGACCGTCCTCACGGGGAGACAACCCCCTCGAAGCCGCCGGACGGAGGGTCGAGCGCGGTGCTGGCGGCGACCGCCTCGGCCACGCTGAACGCCCCCTCGTAGAGGGCCTTGCCGACGATGGCGCCGGCCAGGCCCTGCCCCCCCGCACGAACCGCCGCCAGAAGCCGGAGGTCGTCGAGGCTCGAGACGCCTCCGGAGGCCACGAGCGGCGCCCCGGTCAGCTCGAGCAGTCCGGCCAGTCCCGACACGTCGGGACCGGCGAGGCGGCCGTCGCGGCTGATGTCCGTCACGATCACGGCGACCGCGCCGGCGGCCACGGCCTCGGGAATCAGCTCCGCGACCCGGCGCCCGCCACCGGCCGTCCAGCCGCGCAGGCGGACCTCACCGTCCCGGTGGTCCAGGCCGACCGCAACCCGACCGGGCCAGCGCTCGGCGATCTCGCCGATGAGCTCGGGGCGCTCCACCGCCGCCGTGCCGACCACCACGCGGGTGACGCCGGAGCCGAGCAGGGCGGCGGCGTCGTCCGCCGAGCGCACCCCGCCTCCGGTCTGCACCGGGATCGTCACCGAGGCGGCGATCTCGGTCACCACCGGGCGGTTCACCGGGTCGCCGGTGCGGGCGGCGTCGAGATCGACGACATGGATCCACGGGGCACCCTGGGCCGCAAAGTCCCGGGCCACCGCCACGGGGTCGTCCCCGTACACCGTCTCCCGGGAGAAATCACCCTCCACGAGGCGCACGCACCGCCCGCCGCGGAGGTCGATCGCCGGAAAGAGGTCCATCAGCCGCGGGTGGCGAGGCGCCGGGCCCCGGCCGCGGCGCGTACGAAGTTGCCGAGCACCGCCAGCC
>WQVT01000277.1 GCA_009785715.1 Acidimicrobiaceae bacterium
AGTTCACTCCCCGTTTCACGAAAACGAAGGCGTGTCTGCCCGTCAATTCTCCCGGCGGAGACTGCCGTTTCCGGCCGGCGAGCTACCGAAGCAGCAGCCGTTCGATCACGCCCCCGTCGGCGACAAACCAGCAGTGAGCAAACTCTTCGCGGGCGGGACCTGACGCTCCCTGTCCACGCCGATGCAATCGTGCGCCCTACGCTCATCGCGCGATCCTCTGGTCGCCAATCCACTCGTCCCGACCGGTCGACGTCGGACGATCGCTCTCCTGGAGAGCACTCGTTATGGTGGTGCGCGTCGACACCAGCTGCTAGGGGCTATCGCAGAGCTGTGGGTCCCACCGTCGCGGGTGTGGGGCGATCTCCGGTTAGTGCCGAAGTTGCTCCGGTGGCGTCGTTGATGGCCGCTCAGCGGCTGGCGGCTGGGCGGCAATGCCGCCCAGCCGTGCCGGTGATTAGGTCGAGACCGCTCTTGGGGATTCCTGGTTGTTGTGGGTGGGGTCAGTTGGTTGTGAGGGGCCCTGCGTCGGTGCCGATGGCGAACACGTGGAGGTCGCCCTGGTCGGTGTGGCTCGGCAGGGTGACGGATGCCACCGTCTTGTCCGGTTGCAGGGGGATCGTGGTGCTGAAGACCCGCGTGCCGACCTGGTCCGAGCTCCCGTCGGTGGCGTCGTTGCGGTACGGCATTGTCACGACGGTCGTGTTGCCCGTTAGGGGGTCGCCGGTGGTCCAGTCGGTGAGGCCGAGCGTGGCCGGCTGGGTGGTGCCGTCCGTGTAGGTGATTGTCATCGTCCCCGTCGAGGGCCCGTCCGTCGCCGTTCCCATCAGCCCGAGCTCGGTGGCGCCCGCGACTGGTGGAACGGAGATCACCTGACCCTGCGCGGTGACGTTGTCCGGCTGGCCGGCGGCGACGTTCGGCCATTGGTACTGGACCCCATCGCTCGTGACCTGGGCGCCGGGGGCGAGCCCCGCCGCGGTCAGAGCCTGCTCGGAGTAGCTGAAGCCGGCGCCGTCCAGGTTCCCGGCCGCCGTGTTGTCGTCGTCGGAGATGCCGGTGTTGTTGAAGGACGCCGCCAGGGGTGCGGGCAGGGGGGCCCCGACCGTGTAGGAGTAGTGGTAGGTGTGGAGTAACGAGAGTCCTACAGGTGTGAAGAGGGCCGGATCGCCGACATTCGCCAGCCCGATGCCGGGCCCGAAATCTTGGAGGCCCGTCGACTCGTACACCATGAGGATGTCGTTAACGGTGTCGCCCGCGGCCAACGGGTTCCCGAAAGCGTCCGTCTCCGGTGAGAGGGTCGCCGTCAGTGTTCCGGTGGCGCCGGGGGCAACCTTCACGGGTGTGAAGTTAGGGGAGGTGGCGAGATCGTCGCCGTTGACGTCATTGTCGGCGACCACAACATTATTGCCGTTGCTGTCCTGGACGGCCTCGCCCGGGATGAGATAGAGCGACTCGGGCCGCTCGGTGGTGTTCGTGACTTGCACTGCGAGCGGGACGCTCGAGCCCCGCGGGATTGTCGGCGTTGATGTCGGCAGCCCGGTTTCGCTGACTTGGAGCTGGTTGTAGGCGACGGTGCCCTGGACGGTCTGGGAGAACTCGGTTCCGTCGGTGGTGGCGCCCTGCATAACGTCGATCTCCCACAGGCCCGGTCGGGGATCGGGAGCGAACAGCGCGGCGTTCCCGCTCGGATTCTCGGGCGTCGGCGTCTCATCGGTGCTGTCGTCGGTGCCGACGAGAAGCACGGAGTTGCCGATTTGAAACAGACCAACTGCCTGGTTGCCCGGTCCGGACAGGTAGTAGTAGACGGGGTCGTTGGGGTTGTGGTCGGGAGCATTGAGCGACACGTCGAGGTCCTTCTCGCCCGGGGGAACATTCACGAAGAACGTCTTGATCTGCCCGGGGCCGCGGGATACCGAGCTCGTCAGCGTCGCGCTGAACGACCCGCCGGCCGAGGGGATCAGCGTGCGCCTGGCGATCGGCACCGAGCTTGAGAGCCCGTCCGGCGAGGTGAACTGCACCGATTCCGGGGCATCGCCTGGATCGTTCGGGAGGGTGATGTTCAGCGGCACGTTGACCGAGCTTCGGGGCGCGATCGTGACGGGCGCCGACGCCGGGGTGGTCGTGAAGTTCTGGCCGCCGGCCTGGAATGTCACCGTTCCCGTGTAGGGCCCCGGGACGATCGGTGGCGTGTCCACGCCATCGCCGGTGCCGTTGGCCCACACGATCTGGGCGGTCCAGGTTCCGGCCATGGGATGCTCGACCGTGCTGTGCTGGATGTCCGGACTGGCGTTGGGGCCGTTGCCGCCGCCGAAGTTGTACGAGATCTGCGCCAGCTTCCCGGCCGGGTCGGTCAGGATGAACGCCAGCGCGCTGTCGTCGTTGTTGGTCGCGTCCGGCCAGCGCATGTCGGCGTCGAGCACGTCGGTGCCGGCCGGCACGGTGAAGTGGATCGGCGCCGCCGCGGCCGCCCCCTGGGCGGGGATCGGCGCGCCGGCGAGCGGGGCGCTGACGTTCTCGGTGACCGGCGTGCCGAGGCTCGTCTCGCTGCCGAGCGCCCGGTAGGTGCCGGTGACCGTCTCGCTGTTCGATGAGGCGTTGTACAGCGTGACCGACTGCGTGACCGTCGAGCCGCCGTCGCCCTGCACGTCGAGCTGGGTCGGGCTGTCGACCAATGCCGCAGTGTTCGAGTGCTGTTCGGAGGTGCCCGGCATCTGGCGGGCCGCCTCAACAGCGGCGTACACGTTCACCAGGCCGGCGCCCTGCTGGTCTGCGTCCGCCCCGATGTCGGTCGCCGTGCTGGTCAGGATCTCCTTGACCTGGGCCGGTGTCGGGGTGGCGCCGCCGTGGGTGTCGCGGTAGGCCTGGATCACGTCGGCGGCGGCCCCGGCGACAAATGGTGCCGCCTGGCTGGTGCCGCCGAAGACCTCGGTCGGCAGCGGCGGATCCGCGCCGGCCCCGACGGGAGCAAGCCCCGCGTTGGCGGGGGCCGCGAGGTCGACCACGTCGCCCTGCGGGGCGGTGCCACCCGACGAGAGGGTCGCCATGCTGTCGTCCTCCCATCCCTGGTAGCCATAGGCCTGGGCAAAGAGCCTGAGGTCGTTGGTCCCGGCGACGTCGATGACGTTCGGGTCAGATGCAGGAGCCGCGACCGTGCCCGAGGATCCGCTGTCTCCCGCGGCCTCGACGACAACAACCCCGGCCTGCTCCATGGCGGCGTTCACCGACTCGAGCAGCTCGGCAATCTGGCTGGAGGGCAGCGCCTCGAAGCCATAGGACTCGGACACGACGTCGGCGCCCTCGCTCACCGCCTGCTGCAGCCCCGCCATGACCTGCGACGCAGGAGCCACGATCTGACCCGATGAGTCGGTGTTGCTGAAGGCCCCGGTCGAGAGAATCGAGGCGCCGGGCGCGTCACCGACGATCCGGAAGCTGCAGTTCGCAGGAAGGTTCGAGAACGGCAGCTGCGACGCGTAGCTGTAGGTGACGGTGCCCTGCGCAGCGATCGTCGCGACGTCCCCGTTGGCCTCGGGGTCATAGGCGTTCTCGGTCGGGTCGGGGGCGTCGATGATCACGGGCTGCCCGTCGGGCCTGATCATGTTCGCGTTCCCCGCCATCGAGTTGGCGTTGATGTTGCCGACGATGACGCCCTCACCGGTGGCGATCGACGACGCCTCATCGTGGGCGTTGGGGTCAGCGGACGCGTCGTCGACGCTCGTCAGGCCCTCGGGCTCGAGCAGCGGCTTGTTCGACTGTGCGTTGCACAGCTGCTGCCCGTCGGCCCCCGTCGCCGGCGTCGCCGAGCTCTTAACCCGGGAAGCAGGCACCGCCGGCGTGGTCGGCGTGGCGCCCCCGACGACGAGGTTCTCGTCGGGGACGACCTCCTTGATGCCCGGGTTGTTGGCAAGCGCCTTGGCCTCGGCCGCGGGTATCGTCGCCGACACCGAGTTCAACAGCGACAGCTTGGTCACATGCGTCGCCCGAACCTGCTTGAGCTGCGCCACCAGCGGAGCCTGCATCGCCGTCGCGGCTGCTTCCCGGGCGTGCCGGTGCACCGGGTTCGCCGGCAGGGTGCCGAGCTGGTCCTTGAACACCACCAGCATCCGCTCACGCTTGCCCGACGAACGCGCCTTGACCTGGCCCGCGCTCAGCGTCGAAAAGCTGGGCGTCGCGGCACTCGCCGCAGCCCCTGACGCAGCAGAAGACACGGCCGGGGACCCGGCCGACGCATACGCCACGGTCGGCACGGCCGCGCACACGAGCGCACACGCTGCAACAGCTCGCAAGGCCCCCCTCGACTGATGAAATGCTGGTCTCATCCGAACTGCCTCGCTCCTTCTCCCGCGAAGCTGTGCCAAGCGCAGCTGGCAGGCTCGTTGATCGGTCGAGGCAAGCAATCAGACAGCGCTGACATTTCGCTGACATTTCGCTGACATTTCGCTGACATTCCGAATCCGCCGCAGCTCCTAAGACCATCGGCCTGTCGCAGCGCAGAGACCGTGACGAGCGCTCTCCGCGAAGGCG
>WQVT01000278.1 GCA_009785715.1 Acidimicrobiaceae bacterium
CGAGACCAGCGACTTGTCCACAAGCGATCCCACCAGTTCCATCGCCCGGGGATGGCAGACGGCCTCGGCGGCCCGGAGCGAGAACGACCCGCGGAACACCGCCAAACGGCCCAACAACAACCGTTCGTCCGCACCGAGCAGGTCGTAGCTCCAGTCCAAAGCAGCCGAGAGCGTCTGCTGACGCTGGACACGCCGGCGACCCCCCACGAGGAGCCGGAAACGGTCATTCAACCGTTCCAGGATCTCCGTGAACGAAAGGTGAGCGGCGCGGGCCGCGGCCAACTCGATCGCCAGCGGGATACCGTCCAGCCGCCGGCAGATCTCGAGGATCGTGGCCTCGCTCTTGGAGTCGAACTGCAACCCCGGTCGGGCGGCGAGGGCGCGTTCCCCGAACAAGGCGACCGCCTCATTATCGACGTCGAGCGACGGGACCCCGAAGACCCGCTCGCCGTCCACACCCAGCGCCTCCCTACTGGTGGCAAGGATCCGCAACCGAGGGCAGGGCCCCCCGAGCAGGGCGTCTGCCAGATCGGCGCACGCGTCAAGCAGATGCTCACAATTGTCCACCACCAACAACGTCTCACGGTCCCCGAAGAACTCCATCAGCGAATGGGGCGTCGGATCGAGGATCTGCAACCGGAGAGCGCCCGACACCGACTGCCCCACAAGCGTCGGGTCGGTCACCGCCGACAAATCGACGAAGAACACCCCATCGTCGAACTCCCCCACCAGGCCCGACGCCACCTCCAGCGCCAACCTCGTCTTCCCACAACCGCCGATACCGGTAAGGGTCACCAACGGCTCGCGAAGCACCAATTCGCGCACCAACCCGCGCTCGACGGTTCTCCCGACGAACGACGAACGGGACACAGGAAGGTTGTCGAGTTTCCGCGAGGCGCCGATGCCGGACACGCGAACCTTCTGCTCGGTGGCATAGGCAACCAGCCCATGGCGGTCGGCCACCTCGAGCTTCCGCAGCAGCGAAGCCACATGGCTCTCCACCGTCCGCACCGAAACAAACAGCCGCTCAGCGATCTCGCGATTCGACAGGCGGAGGCCGACCAACCCCAACACCTCGGCCTCCCGCGGCGACGGCTCCTCCACCGACCACATCATGACCCAACACCAGCCGCCTCCGCGGCCCTCACCCGCCGGGAACGACCGCGGAGCTTGGGCTGGCTATGTCAGGCCGTAGGGATTGCCGCGGCGTGTCCGAGGTCGAGCTCGCTGATCGCGATCTCTCGCATCCTGTACTTCTGCACCTTCCCGGTCACGGTCATGGGGAACTCCTTCACGACCTTCCAGTACCGCGGCACCTTGAAGTGCGCCACTCGTTGCCTGCAGAAGGCCCGCAGCTCTTCTTCGCTGGCGCCAAAGCCCTCCCGGAAGGCGATCCAAGCCATGACTTCTTCGCCCAGGCGAGCGTCGGGGACGCCGATCACCTGCACGGCAGAGACGGCAGGATGGGCGAAGAGGATTTCCTCGACTTCCCGGGGATAGATGTTTTCCCCGCCGCGAATGATCGTGTCCTTGGAACGACCCACGATGTTGAGGTAGCCACGAGCGTCCATGACACCCAGGTCCCCGGTATGCATCCAACCGTTCTCGTCCACGGCGTCGCGAGTGGCATCAAGGTCGTCCCAATAGCCCTTCATCACCAGGTAACCCCGACTGCATATCTCCCCCGGGAGTCCCACCGGCACCGTGGCACCGCTACTCGGGTCGACGACCTTCACCTCGACGTGCGGGAAGGCCGTACCGACCGTCGACGTTCGCCGCGCCAGGTCATCGCTGCGGCGAGTCATCGTGGCCACGGGTGAGGTCTCGGTCATGCCATAGGCGATGGTCATCTCCTGGGCGTGCATTTCGCTCACGACACGCTTCATCACCTCTACGGGGCAAGGCGCGCCCGCCATGGCCCCCGTTCGCAGGCTGCTCAGGTCGAACTCGCTGAATCGTGCCGATTCGAGCATCGCAATGAACATGCTCGGCACGCCGTAGATACTGGTGCAGCGCTGCTGCGCGATCGCTTCCAGGGTGGCGTCGGGCTCGAAGGCGGGGGCTGGATAGACCATCGCCGCGCCGGACGCGAGACACGCCATCGTGCCCCCCACGCTGCCGAAACAGTGGTACATCGGTGTCGGCACACAAACCCGGTCGACTTCGGAATAGCCGAGCACCTCGGCTACGGACGCCCCATTGTTCAAGACGTTGTGGTGGCTGAGGGTGGCACCCTTGGGGATGCCGGTCGTGCCGCTGGTGTACTGGATGTTGATCGCGTCATCGACGTCAAGCCCTGCCTCCCGATGGCTCAGGAGAACCGGATCTACAACCTCGCCGGCCGCGACGAACTCCCGCCAGAGAAGATCGTCTCCGCCACCGGCTCGCTCCTCGTCGAAAACCACCACCCGCTCGAGCGCGGGGAGGCTGGCACGAACCTCGGTCAACGTACCCAGGAAATCCGACGTCCGGAAACGGGAGGCCATGACCAGGAGCCGGGTCCCGGACTGGCGTAGCGCGAAAGCCAGCTCCTCCGAGCGATAGGCGGGATTGACGTTCACCAGCACGGCTCCGGTCTTGGCGGCCGCCAGCTGCAGCAGTGGCCACTCGGCCCGCGTCGGCGACCAGATCCCGACCCGGTCCCCCCTCTCGATACCCTGCGCGAGAAGCCCCAACGCCACCCGGTTCACGTGTGCAGACAATTCCCGCCAACTAAGGCGGACGCCCTGGTGGCAGGACACCAGAGCTAGACATTCGGGCACCCGCGAGACGGTCTCGTCCAGGCACTGGCCGATCGTCTCCCCCCGCAATGGCCCGACCGACATTCCTGACGCGTACGACTTCACCGCCACCCCCCTCGTCCGCCCTCGGGTCCCCGGGCCCGAATATATCTTTCAGCCCGCATAGCCGCACTCAGGGCCCTGAGCTGGCAGCGGCCGTATACACGGATTGACGCCGGAATCCGGACGGTCAATCGACCCGGGGACCACTCTCTACGCACAAGTGAACACCATCAGCGTCCGACGATGTAACAAACCATCCAGGACCCGCCGCCCATTCTCACAACGGGCCATAAAGTCCGCATCTGTTGACGGGTTCTGTCGAGGTTGTTAGCTTCCTTTTCGGGCGGACCATAGGGGAGGGTCGAATGAAGGCGTCGGGACATCGGGCCGCGTGGATCGCGGCCACGGCAACAGCGCTGTTTGCCGGTGGCGGAATGCTGGCCATGCCAGCGGCGTCGGCTGATCAGCTGCATCAGGCCGTGCCGAGAGTGCTCTACGCATCGCCGAGCGTCAATGGTCCAAGAGTCGGCGTGTCGTGCCAAACGGCCGGGTTTGCCACGATCGGCGCGGCCGTCGCGGCAGCGAAGCCGGGGGCCACGGTGGTGGCCTGCCCAGGCACGTACCACGAGGACGTCGTGATCACGAGCCCGATCACGCTGATCGGCAAGTCGGCCACGATCGACGCCACCGGACTGACCGGTGCCCCGACCGGCGCCATCCTGGGTCAGGCTCCGTACAACGGCATCACGATCGAGTCTTCGCACGTCACGGTGGAGGGCTTCAAGGTCGAAGGTGCCGAAGGCGAGGGCATCTTGGCGGCCAACCCGGACCCGCAACCGGCAACCGTCGCCGGGACGCAACTCTTTACCGGCACGCCGCTGACAGACGTCAGGATCCTGAACAACGACGTGACCGGCAACGATCTGGGCAACGGCAACCCAGCATCCCCCTACAGGTTCTGCACGCCCGCTGGCGGCAGCGACTGCGGCGAGGGGATCCATCTCCTGAGCGTCGCCAACTCCCTGGTGCTCGGCAACAAGTCGATCGGGAACTCCGGCGGAATCCTCCTGACCGACGAGTTCGGCCCGACGCATGACAACCGGATCTCCGGCAATCTCGTCCTCGACAATGTCCTGGACTGCGGTATCACGATCCCGAGCCATAGTTTGGGGATCGATCCGACGACCGGCCAACCGGATCCGACCTTCGGCGGGGTTTATCGCAACACGGTGACCGACAACATCGTCACAGGGAACGGAACGCAGGGCTTCGGAGCCGGAATCGGCGTGTTCGCACCGGCTCCCTTCAGTGCCTCCTACGACAATCTGATCTCGGGGAACATCATCAACGGCAATGGGCTCGCCGGCATCTCCGTGCATAGTCACGCTCCCAATGCCTACGTCGACGGGAACACGTTCACCCGCAACGTCATCGGCACCAACAACGTGTCCGGCAAGGACGGCGCTGACGTGTCGCCCAAAGACACCCAGACGACCGGAATCCTGATCTGGTCGGCCGCCAGCCTCTATCACTTCACCGTCACCGACAACATCATCTTCCGGGATGCTGTCGGTGTCTGGTTCACCTCATCTACGATCGACGCCTCAGGTTTGGCTACGAACCACTTCCACGACGTCGCCACTCCCGTGGATTCGGATCCGTCGTAAGGGTTCCTGGAAGCCCTGGGTGCTGCCCTGATCGCGAGGTCCTGGCGTAGGCGGCGC
>WQVT01000279.1 GCA_009785715.1 Acidimicrobiaceae bacterium
AAGTGGTCACCCGCCCCGAGCGACGAGGAAATGGTGCGCGGCGACCAGAGGATCAGCCAGTGCCCCCTGACCATCCGGAGCGCGATCGTCGAGGAGAGCGTGAGGGGGAACTTCGAAGCGAGGGTCAGGTGGGAGGTGACGGTCGTCGTGGCCGTCGGGCCGTTCGTCACGACCGGGCCGGCCGTATAGGTTGCGCTGATAGCTCCGAGATCGGAGAGGGCGGCCTTCTGGACGCTGGCGAAGTCGGCCGGGGGCCGGTCGATCAGCGGGGTCATCGCCGCCCAGTCCCGGTGTGACCACGCACCGAGGTAGGAGTTGATGACCGGCTCCGGCTTGGGCGGGGAGCTGCCGCAGCCGGCGAGGCCGAGGATGCCGGCGGCCGTCGCCGCCATCACCGCGACTCCCTTTGCCCGACCCCTGCCGACACCAGGGCGGCTCCGGGGACGCCCGAACCGCCCACCACGCATGGCGTGACAGATTAGGAGGCGGACTCCGTCCGGAGGTATTCGTCCCACATCCCCCGGATGACGCCCTCCCCCACCCGCTCCGCCCTGGCGGCGTCACGCTCGATGCAGACCTCGATGGGGACCGCGGTGAAGTCCTCGACGGCGAATCGGGCGCCCCGGGAGCGTGCCAGTGCCTCGAGGGCGCGGACGTGCGCCGGGTTGAGATTCGTGTCGTGGACGATCACGTCCCGCCGCCGACGCAGGCTGTCTCTGACGACGGCGTTGCGCACCGCCACCACCTGCTCCTCGTTGGCCGGGCTGTAGCGCCCGCCGTGCAGGATGGCCCGCAGCTCGTCACGGCTGACGAGCACCACCGTCGGGTCGCACGCCTGGCGGTCCCGGGCCCAGGTCGTCTTGCCGGACCCCGGGAGACCGCGGGTGATGATGAGCGTCGGGATCCGCTCGCTGCGCCACGCCGTCATGGGCTCAGTTGACCAGACTCCGGCGAGTGAACAGACTCCCGCCCATGGCAGAGCAGATCCATGTCCTGACGCATGTCGACCTGATCCCCCCGAACACCGAGGCGGGGTTGGCGGCCATCGAACGCTACGTCGGCCGGCTCCGGGCCGACCCGGACGTCCTCGACGTGCAGATCCTCCAGCAGCTGTTCCGCAAGAACCACATCGAGCTGGCGATCGTCTTCACCTCGCAGGAGGCCTACGAGGCGAACCTCGGGGCCCCCTACACGCTCGCCTTCCGCGAGGAGCTGCACCCCCTGATCGGCGCCCCCTTCGACGACCGCCTCCACGTCCTGATCCCCTCCGGCAGCTGAGGGAGACGGCCGGCGGGAATGGTCGCGGCGCGGGGGCGTTGCACAAGGCATGACCGTGCGAGCGACATGGAACGACGTGGTGATCGCCGAGAGCGACCGGACGATCCTGGTAGAGGGGAACCAGTACTTCCCGCCCGAGGACGTGCGCGCTGAGACCCTCACCCCGAGCGCAAGCCAGACCCACTGCCCGTGGAAGGGCGAAGCCAGCTACTACGACGTGGTGGCCGGCGGTGACCGCAACGCCGATGCGGCCTGGTACTACCCCGAGCCGTTCCCCGACGCCGAGTCGGTACGGAACTACGTGGCCTTCTGGCACGGGGTCGAGGTGACCGGCAGCAACGTCGACACCCCCGAGGTGCTCCCGCCCTCCCGTCGCTGACGTCACATTCCCTGCCCCCCGGCGGTCACCCCCTTGAGACATGAAGACGAAGGGACGTGACCGATGGAGGAGCAGGAGTGGCTGGCGGCCCGCTTCGAGGAGAACCGGGTCCGCCTGAAGGCGGTGGCCTACCGCATGCTCGGTTCGTCGAGCGAGGCGGAGGACGCCGTCCAGGACGCCTGGATCCGCCTCAGCCGCTCGGACGCGGAAGCGATCGAGAACCTGAGCGGGTGGCTGACCACCGTCGTGGCGCGCATCTGCCTCAACACGCTCCGCTCGCGACGCCTCGGGGAGGAGCGGACCACCCAGGCCGTGCTGCCCGACCCGGTGGTCGCCGGCGAGGGCTGGGGTGAGCCCGAGAGCGAGGCGCTGCTGGCGGACTCGGTCGGCCTGGCGTTGCTCGTGGTCCTCGACACCCTCGCGCCCGCCGAGCGCCTGGCGTTCGTGCTGCACGACATGTTCGACGTGCCCTTCGACGACATCGCCGCGATGCTGGACCGATCGCCGGCAGCGACACGCCAGCTCGCGAGCCGGGCCCGGCGGCGGGTCCAGGGGGCGGCCATCCCGGAGCCCGACGCGGACCTGCCCCGCCAGCGCGAGGTGCTCGACGCCTTCTTCGCCGCCGCCCGCGGCCACGACTTCGACTCGCTGGTGGCGATGCTCGACCCCGACGTCGTGCTACGAGCAGACGGCGGCGGCGTGCCCGGCGTCCCCTCGCTCATCCGCGGTGCGGACGACGTCGCCCGTCAGGCCCTGCGCTTCGCCCTCCCGCAGGCCGTGCTCCACCATGCCGTCATCAACGGTGCGGCCGGCGTGGTCGTGACCTCGCGCGGGAAGCCCGTGTCGGTCATGGGCTTCACGATCGTCGGCGGCAGGGTCGTCGAGATCAACGGCATCTACGGCGATCGACTGGCGAAGCTGGACCTGACCCTGACCACAGGGCCGGGGACCCAGCCGGGTCAGGAGGCCCGGCGGCCGTAGCGGCGCGGCTCGACCAGGGCCTGGTAGATGAGCTGGTGCAGCCGGGGCCGGATCGGCCAGGTGCTGGACGGCCGCAGCTGGGTGAAGAAGGTGGCCGTCACCCGCTCGCGGGGGTCGATCCAGAACGCGGTGCTGGCCGCGCCACCCCAGCCGAACTCGCCCCGGGTGCCGCTCACCTTGGTCCAGGCGGGGTCGAGGACGACCGAGAAGCCGAGCCCGAATCCCGTGCCCGCCCTGGAGGTCTCGGAGAACCCGGGGATCGCCAGGGCGTCGAGGTCCTGGCCCCCGGGGAGGTGATTCGAGGCCATCAGCCGGATCGTCTTCGGGGCGACGAGGCGCACGCCGTCGAGCTCGCCCCCGCCGAGCAGCATCTGGCAGAACCGGTGGTAGTCGCCGGCGGTGGAGAACAGTCCTCCTCCGCCGGAGAGGAACGTGCCGATCTGCTGGGACCGCGCGTCGTCGGCCGGCACCGCCCTCCGGCTCTCGGGATCGGGGACATAGAGGCTGGCGAGGCGGTCCGTCTTCGCGTCGGGGACGGCGAAGGAGGTGTCGCTCATCTGCAGCGGTTCCAGGATCTGCTCGGCGAAGTAGGCGTCGAGCGACTTGCCGGAGAGCACCTCGACGAGCCGCCCCAGCACATCGGTGGCCCGCGAATAGAACCAGTGCGTGCCGGGCTCGAAGAGGAGCGGCTGGCGGGCCCACACGTCGACCATCGCAGCCAGGTCGGTCCCGCCGGCCTCTGCCGAGGCGGCCTGGGTGTGCAGGTAGCCCTTGTCGACCGGATGGTCGGTCTGGCCGTAGGAGAGGCCCGAGGTGTGGGAGAGGAGGTTCCAGATCTTGACGGGCTGCTTCACCGGCGCCGTCTCGGGCGCCTCGGCGTTCCCCCCGGTGAAGACCCTGCCCCCCGTGAAGCTCGGGATGTACGCCTCCACCGGATCGTTGAGGTCGAACGCGCCCTGCTCCCAGAGCATCATCACCGCCAGCGACGTGATCGGCTTGGTCATCGAGTAGATCCGCCAGATGGTGTCCTGCTCGACCGGCAGGCCGGCCTCCTTGTCCCGCTGGCCGTACTCGGAGAGGTAGACGAGCTTGCCGTCGCGGGCGACCGTGACCAGCCAGCCGGGCAGGCGGCCGTCGTCCACGTAGGCACGGAAGTGCTCCTCGATACGACCCAGCCGCCCAGCGTCGAACCCCGCCTCAGCCGGCTCGACCTCCACCTTGAGATCCGTCATCGTCCCTCCCCTTCCCGATTCATCGATGACCCCCGGCAAACCTAGTGCGGGCCCCGCCCCTTAGAAGCCGCCTGCCGGCCCACGCCGTCCCACCCAGCTGCGGATGAGAAAGCCGCCGGCGGAGATCGGGGGCGGGACGGCCATCTGCCCGCTCGCGAGCGCGTCCGCCACCTCGGCTCGGGAGAACCAGCGCACGTCGGCGTGCTCGTGGTTGATGCTGAGCGGCGCATATGCGGCCTCCGCCTCGAACGCCACCATGAGCGAGGCGGGGAACGGCCAGGGCTGTGACCCCCGGTAGTGGGTGGCCGTCACGGAGAGGCCGACCTCCTCGTAGACCTCCCGCGCGAGGGCGGCCTCGAGGGACTCGCCGGCCTCGACGAAGCCGGCGAGGGTCGACCACCGGCTCTCCGGGGCACCGACGCGCCGGCCGAGGACACAGCGGTCCCCGTCCGTGACCAGCATGATCACCGCCGGGTCGGTGCGCGGGAAGTGCCCGGTGCCGCACCGCAGGCACCGGCGGCGGTGCCCGGCGTCCTCCACCGTGGTCTCGCCGCCGCAGGCCGGGCAGTACGGCGCCCGCCGGTGCCAGGCCGACAGGCCGAGCGCCTCGAGCGCCGCCGCGGCATCCTCGGG
>WQVT01000280.1 GCA_009785715.1 Acidimicrobiaceae bacterium
GCCTCGGAGAACCCGGCCGACCCCGGCGAGTTCCGGGTCTTCAATCAGTTCACCGAGAGCTTCTCCGTGCTCGGTATCGCCGAGACGATCAAGGCCGCCTATCCGGGCGACGTCACCATCGAGCACGTCGACAATCCCCGGGTGGAGGCCGAGGAGCACTACTTCAACGCCGCCCATACGAAGCTCATCGACCTCGGCCTGCGGCCCCATTTCCTCTCCGATACGCTCATCGATTCGATGTTTGCGATCGTCGAGCAGCACAAGGATCGAGTAAACCTGGACGCGGTGCGACCGACGGTTCGTTGGCGCGCCACCTCGAGCGAACTGGCTGGGAAGAACTGAAACTGGCGGCGCGCAGGTCCGGTCGGAGGGACACCCGGCCATGAAGAGCCGGGAGGACATGGGCGCCGACCCACCCCAGGCTCTCGGTGACGCGCGCCTGAATCTGGACGCCGCGACGGCCTCGGCCGGCGCAGTCTCCGGGCCGGTCAGCGTCGTGGACCTCAAGGCGGCCTCCGTCGATTCGGCGGACATCGGGACCGCCGCAGCGAGCGGCTCGACCACAACGATCGAATCGGGCGCACCCGCAGCCAGCGTCCCGCCGCAGGGGCCCCTGCGGAGGTTCTGGGCGGCGCACTGGCGCGTCGCGCTCCTGGTCGGCCTGCCGGCGGTCATCGGCATCATCCATGTCTGGTTGGTCTCGTACCACTACTTCGTCGGCTCGTTCGACGACGACGCCAGCTACCTGATGACGGCGCAGGCGATCCTCCACGGCGCCGGCCTGACCGGTCATCTGCCGAGCGGCGCATCGGTGGTCGGTGCCTATCCGCCCGGCTACTCGTTCCTGCTCATCCCGCTTCTCTGGATCTGGCCGCACTCCTTCAACCCGGAGCGGGTGTTCTCGGCGGTCGCCTACGCCGCCGTGTTCCCCCTCCTCTGGGTCTACCTGGGCCGCCGGAAGGTGGGAGACGTCGTCCGCTTCGGGGCCCTGCTGCTCCTGGCCGCCAACCCGGTCATGGCCACCTTCGGCTCGATGGTGATGGCAGAGACCAGCTTCCTCGTGCTGCTGCTCGTGCTGTTGCTCATCACCGAGGGGTGGCGCCCCGGGCCCGCGTCCAGGGTCCTCGGCCCCCGAGGCATCGCCGTGGTGGTGGCGGGCGCCGGCCTGGTGTGGCTCAAGGAAGCCGGGCTCGGCGTCGTCGTCGGACTCGGGCTGTGGTACCTCCTCCACCGCGACTGGCGGAAGGCGACGGCCGTGATCGGCGGGTGCGCCCTGCTCCTGGTGCCGGTGCTCGTCGCCCGGCACGTGGGAGGTGTGCCCCTGGCCGGCTCCCGGTACAGCCAGGAGCTCGGCTCGTACTACTCCGGCGGATGGATGGACCGGGTCACCCACGTCCTGCCTGCCAGCCTCGTCCACTACTTCACCTTTGCCCTCCCGGCCACGGTGCTCCCGCACGGCTCGCCGCTGCCGGGCACCAGCGGCTGGCTCGTCGTGTGGGCCGTGCTGGCCGCACAGGTCGGCGTGTTCACCGTCCTCGGCCTGGCGATCTCCGTGTTCCGTTACCGGGATGCGGCGGTGGTGGCCATCCCCGTCTACGCCGCCGAGACACTGCTGTGGCCGCAGGTCAACGAGCGCCGGGTGATCCTGGCGCTGCCGATCGTGATCGCCTGGTACGTCCTCGGCGTCGTCACCGCCGTCCGCTGGCTCCTGGCCTTCGTCGGCGCCCACACCGGTGCCAGAGACCCGGTCCGAAACGACTCGATCCGGGCAAGCCGATGGAGTTGGCCGGCGCTCTACCGACCTGTGTCGCTGGTCGGCGTCGGCGTGCTGGCCGCTGCCGCGATCGGGACCCCGCTGGCGTTCCAGTTCCCCCGCGACTACCTCTTCGGTCTGCACCGCACCAGCTCGCACCCGGGCGGCTCGCGCTACATGTCGATCCTGGCCGCCGTCGGCCAGCCCTCGACGGTGGTCGAGACCGACTACGAGTCCACCACGGCACTCTTCAGCGGGCACCTCACGGCGAACAAGGCCTTCATCGCCTCACCCGGGCGCATCTGCAACCCCACCGCCATCCACCAGGCGCTCGCCGGCGACCGGGCCGGGTACCTGCTCATCGGCACCGTCAACAAGCCCGGGGTGATCGACAGCCCCTGCCTGTTCCGCCAGGCGGTCTCCCATCCCTCGTGGGCCGTGCGCCTCTTGCGTACGAGCCGCGATCAGGCCTCGGTCTTCGAGTTGTTCGGTCCGGGCACGGCCCACCCGCAGATGTCCAACCTGCTGGCGGGCTCCGACGTGTCCTCGAGCGCCCCGTTGGGCTACGTCCGCAACCGGTCCCTCGGGGCGGGTGACCTCCCCGGGCTCTCGACCGTGCTCACCCCGACGGACGGCGAGAGCACCATCGCCTGGAGTTGGGGCCCGAACGTGACGCTCGACCAGGTCAGCGTCGGGGAGGTGCGCCTCCTGCACGGCGGCTCCCTCTCCGGCGTGACGTTGGAGGTGCAGCGGGCAAATGGGAGTTGGGTGGCGGTGTCCGACGCGCCCGGCCTCGTCGGGGACGGCGGGGCCCCGTACCTGCTCGGCGAGTTCCCCTCGGGCACCCGCGCCCAGGCCATGCGGCTGGTGGTGCGCTCGAGCGCCCCGGTCGTCGTCACCGACGCCAACGCCCTGGGCACGCCGCTCGGATAGGCGCCGACTCTCTGAGTCGGGGTGAGGGACTAGCCGGGGGTGGACGAAACCGAAGCAGCGGTGCGGCTGCCGGCGAAGACCAGGTAGTTGAACAGCAGGAACCTGATCGTGAACGTGACGACGTTGGCCGTGATGTAGAGGCCCTGCACGAACAGCGCAAAGTCGGCGCCGTGCAGCGCCATCGCGTGTGCCCGGCCGTAGGCGATGTGACTGACCTCCGTCAGCACGCTCCCGGCGCCCAGCGAAATCACCAGAAACGGCAGGGTTTCCTTGAGGAATTGCGGCCTGCCGCGCCGTTCCCACGCCCAGCGGCTGAGGACGTAGCTCACCGAGGCCCCGGCGAACCAGCCGGCGAACCCGGAGGCCCTACCGGTGGCGTTGATCACGTTGACGCACAGGAAGTAGGTGATCTGGCTGGCGGCCAGCGCGAGGAGTGCCGCCGGGGCGAACCGGAGCAGGCGCCGGCCGGCGGACGACTCGAACCGGCGTCGCAGTGGATGCGGAAGACGACCCCAGATGGCCGATCCCAGCTTCGCCGGTGTAGTCGGCATGCCTACCAGAGACCCTTGCCCTTGGCTGCCCGCAGGCGCGCCGTTGGTCGCATCGCCCACCACGTGGTCACGATGACCCGGGCGAAGCGCAGCCCGTAGATCCAGTTGCGGCCCTTCTTCGACTCGCCGGCCTCCCGCTTGTACATGGTGGCCGGCACTTCCTTCACCCGGAAACCGTTGGCGATCGTGCAGATCAGGAGCTCCGAGGTCTGGTACTGGGTCTGGCGCAGCTGGACCGCCCCGGTGACCTCGGCCTTGAACGCCCGCAGGCCGTTGGCGGGGTCGGTGATGCGGGTCCCGGTCAGGACGCTGATCAGCGTGCCGAACACCACCACCCCGAGGCCCCGGACCCTGTCGGTGGTGTAGCTCCTCCCAAGCCTGCGTGAGCCGTTCACGAAGTCGGCCTCGTCGGCGACCAACGGGGCCATCAGGACGGGCAATTCCTGAGGGTCGAATTGCCCGTCGGCGTCGGCGGTCCCGATGAAGCGTGCCCCCCGCGCCCGGGCCAGTCGATAGCCGACCCGGAAGGCGGCGCCCTGGCCGATGTTGATCGGGAGGGTGCACACCAACGCGCCGGCTTCGGCCGCCGCCTCACTGGTCCCGTCCTGCGAGCCGTCGTCGACCAACAGCGTCTCGACGGCAAGGCCGCACATCGTCTCCGGGACCTTCCTGATCACGTCCGCCACCGACTCCACTTCGTTGAGGGCGGGGATCACCACGGCGATCGGGGCTCCCTGCCCGACGGCGTGGATCGTCAGGAATTCGGCTGCCGCGGCGTCGGCGATCTCCTGGGAGTGCTCGGGGTCGCGGGTGGTGCCGGTGGCCTGAAGACCTTCGGGGTTGGTCACGGGTTGGACACTTTAACGCTCCCATTACCAATTTTTTGGGCGCGACCGCTCTTGGCGCGAGTTCTACGCAATCGCCACCCAGAGCGGCGCAAAAAGCGCAAAAACCAATCGGAAGCCCGCCTCTAAGCTGGGCCGAGGATGATCGACCTCAGGCTCCTGCTTGACGACTTCGAAGCCACGGCGGCCCGCTTGGGGCGCAAGAAGATCCCCCGTACCCTGATCACCGAGGCTCGTGATCTCGTGCTGCGCCGGCGGGACGACGTCCAGGCGGTCGACGAGGCCCGCACGGAGATGAACGCAGGCTCCGCGGAAGTCGGGCGACTGATGCGCGAGGGCCGCAGGGACGAGGCCGAGGCCCGCAAGTCCGAGCTTGCCGCCGCCCGGGGTCGGATCGACGAGCTGGAGGCCACC
>WQVT01000281.1 GCA_009785715.1 Acidimicrobiaceae bacterium
ACGGGCGTCGACGCCGCCCTTGCCCCGACCGTCAACATCGAGCGTGACCCGTTGTGGGGCCGGGCGTACGAGAGCCTGGGCGAGGACCCGTATCTGACCGCCAGCCTCGCCGTCAACGTGGTCAAGGGAATCCAGAGTCAGCGGGTGGTGTCGGTGCTCAAGCACTTCGCCGCCTATAACCAGGAGACCAACCGGGGCACGACCGCCCTCGACGTCATCGTCAGCCAGCGCGCGCTGCGGGAGATCTACCTTCCCGCGTTCGCGGCCGCGGTCCAGCAGGCCCATCCCGGTGGGGTCATGTGCTCGTACGCGTTGATCAACCGGGTTCCGTCCTGCCAGAACAAGGCGCTCCTCTCTGGGATCCTGCGCCACGAGTGGCATTTCCGCGGGTTCATCCGCTCCGACTGCGGTTCGGTGTTCAACCAGGAGGCGGCGGTCCTCGCCGGTGTGTCGCAGGTCAAGTGCGGCGACGTGTACGACCCCGACGAACTTGCGGCGGCGGTCCACCGGGGCGCCTTGACCAGGGTCGAGATGAACCGCCTGCTGACCCCGCTGCTCACCACCCTCTTCGACGAGAACCTGATCGCCGACCCGCACCCCCTCAGGCCTACGGCGCACGTCTCCACCGGCGCCGACCGGGCGGTGGCGCTGCGCACCGCAAACGAGGGGGCGGTGTTGTTGAAGAACGACGGCCTGCTCCCCCTGCACCTCGACCACCTCTCCTCGCTCGCCCTGATCGGTGACAACGGCGGCACCCCGATGCCAGCCGGGTTCGGGGCCATCCACGTCTACGACGCCCACCCGATCACCGCCCTCGAGGCGCTCCGGGCCCGCCTCGGAAAGCGGCTCACCTACGCGCCGGCGTCCGACGTGCACGCCGCGGTGGACGCCGCTCGCCGGGCGAAGGTGGCGATCGTGGTCGTCCACGACTTCGAAAGGGAGGGCCACGACCGCACCTCGCTGTCGCTCCCCGGCACCCAGGACTACCTGGTTCGTGCCGTCGAGGCCGTCAATCGGCACACCGTCGTGGTCCTCGAAACGGGTGCCCCCGTCCTCCTGCCGTGGCTGTCCCGAACGGCCGCCGTCCTCGAGACCTGGTACCCCGGACACGAGGCGGGCCCCTCGCTCGTCGACCTGCTCTCCGGATCGGTGGACCCGAGCGGAAAGCTGCCCGTCACCTGGCCGGCCTCGGAGACCGCCCGGCCCGACGTGAACCGGGCCTACTTCGGCGGGGTCGGAGGGCACGTCGACTACCGGGACGGGATCGACGTCGGGTACCGCTGGTACGAGGTGCACCACGTCAAGCCGGCCTTCGCCTTCGGTGACGGGCTGTCGTACACCACGTTCGGCTACGCCGGCCTGTCGCTGACCCCGACCGCCGGCGGTGGGATCAGGGTGACCACCCTCGTCCGCAACGACGGTCGGGTGGCAGGGGCGGACGTGGTGCAGTGCTACGTCGGCGACCCGGCTTCGACGGGCGAGCCGCCGCGACAGCTACGCGGGTTCGCCCGGGTGAACCTCGATCCGGGCGAGGTGCGACGGGTCAGCATGACCCTGACCCCCGGCGACCTCTCCTACTGGAACACCGCCAGGAAGAGCTGGGTGATGGCCGCCGGCCACTACCAGGTCTGGGTGGGCGACGGCTCCGATCTCGGCCACCTGCCACTGCACGGTTCGCTCTACCGCCCGGGCGCGCGACTCGGGGTCGACTCGGGGCCGGCGCCTACGGTGTCCGCCTGAGGCCGGGCCGCCCTCCCGGGGCGCCCCTCAGGCCGCAGCGAGGGCGTCGAGAAGCTTGACCGGGGTGTCCTTCGGGCTGATCTTGTACCAGACCTGTTCGAGCTTTCCGTCCTCGTCGATGAGGAACGCCGAGCGCTCGATTCCCAGGTACTTCTTGCCGTACATCGACTTCTCGACCCACACCCCGTACGCCTCGGCCACCGAGTGGTCGACGTCTGCGAGAAGCGGGAAACCGAGCCCGTATTTCAGGTCGAACTTGGCCTGCTTGGCGGGGGTATCCGGGCTGATCCCGATGACCGCCGTCGTGCCGATATCGCCCAGGATGTCCCGGAGCCCGCACGCCTGCGTGGTGCAACCCGGGGTGTCCGCCCGAGGGTAGAAGTAAACCAGGACCTTCCGGCCCTGCAGACTCGCCAGGCTGACCCGATTGCCGTGCTGGTCGTCCAGGTCGAACTCGGGGGCTTCCTCACCTACCACCAGTCGATCGCTCACGGCGCGCGAGCCTACCGGCCGGTGGGTGATTACGTCCCGGGCGGCGGTAGCGTCGACCGGCAATGACGTCCGCGGCCTCGGCGCCCCAATCTTCCGAACCCGACGCTGCCGAGCCCGCCGACCTGGTGTTCGGTGCGTTCAGTTCCGAGCCCCCCTGGCTGGTGGATCCCGACCACCTGGCCTGGAGGCGCGGGATCGACGCGCTGCGCCGGGAGACCAACGCCCAGGTCCCACGGCTTCTCCGCCGGCGGCGCCTCCCGCCGGGCCTCCGGGTCGTCCGGATCGGGGCGCTGCTCGGATGGGCCATCGGCGGCTGGTGGATCTGGGAGCGGCGGCGCGCCCAGCGGACCGGGGAACGGTCGGTGTCGCGGGCGGGTCTCTCCCGCCGGCTCCGCCGGAGCTTCGAACGGCTCGGGCCCGCCTATATCAAGCTCGGCCAGATCATCTCCTCGGGCGAGGGCCTGTTCCCCCCGGAGCTCGTCGGCGAGTTCCGGCTGCTGCGCGACCATGTCCCCGCCGAGAGTTTCGAAGCGGTGCGGTCGGTGGTGGAGGAGGATCTCGGCGCTCGCCTGGAAGACGTGTTCGCCACGTTCGACCCCACGCCGCTCGCCGCGGCGTCGATCGCCCAGGTGCACGCCGCGACCCTCGTGACCGGTGAGCCCGTCGTCGTCAAGGTGCAGCGCCCGACCGTGGCTGCCGCGGTCCGCGACGACCTTGCCGCCATGAGCTGGATCGCCCCGACCCTCGTCGGGAGGATCCCGGTCTCGAGCCTCGCCAACCCGCCCGCGCTGATCGAGGTGTTCGCCGAGACCATCGTCGAGGAGCTCGACTTCCGTCTGGAGGCCGGCAACATGCTCGACGTCGCCCACGTGCTCGCCGCCTCCGACGAGCGATCGCTCGTGGTGCCCCGACCGCACCCCGAGCTCGTGACACGCCGGGTCCTCGTGATGGAGCGCCTCGAGGGTTTCGGCTGGGACGACGTCGAGGGCATGCGCCGCGCCGGGATCGACACCGGCGCCGTGGTCCGGGCCCTGATGATCGCCTTCCTCGAGGGAGCGACGCTCTTCGGCGTCTTCCACGGGGATCTGCACGGAGGCAACCTCTTCGTCCGCGGCGACGGGCGGGTGGCGCTCCTCGACTACGGGATCACCGGCCGCCTCGACGAGGCCCGCCGCCACGCATTCCTCCGCCTCCTGGTGGGGGGCACGCTGAACGACGCCAAGATCCAGCTGGCCGCCCTCCGCGACCTTGGTGCGCTACCGGCCGACACCGACCTCGACGTCGTCATCGACGACCTCGGCCTGATCGGCCCGCCGGTCGACCCGGCCACCCTCACCCCCGAGCAGATGCTCGGCGAGGTCCAGGACATCACCCGCAAACTCCTGGAGTACGGCGCCCGGTTCCCGAAGGTGCTGATGCTCTTCGTCAAGAACCTCCTCTTCCTCGACGGGGCGCTTGCCACCCTGGCTCCCGACGTCGACCTGTTCGCAGAGGTCAGCCACATCGCGCTCTACTTCGCCACCACGTACGGCGAGAGGATCGCCCACGAGATCGGCATCGACCCCCGCGAGCACCCGCTCGAGCTCGACGCCGTCCGGTCGGCCATCGGCGTGGGCGAGGAGGTCGACCATCTCACCTATCGGGAGCTCCAGGAGAAGCGGGCGCTGATCCGCCGCCGGATGCGGGACCACCGCCGTGGCCTCGAGCCGACGAGCGGCGAGGGGAGCTAGACCCTCGTCTTCACCCACGGCGAGACACCGCCGAAGGCGGACGCGAGCCGCGACGAGGTCCTCTTCGGCGCCCGGGCGACCGCCCTCGGCGGCGTCCTCCCCTCGACGGTGACCGAAATGCTCCCCGGACCCGAGGTCCCGCTCCCGTTGGTGGCGGTGGCGCTCACGGTGTAGGTCGCGGGCCTTGTCGAGGTGTTCGGGGGGAGGTCCAAGCGCACGACGCCTCCCCGACCGGACGCCAGGGTTCCCGGCGACCAGCCCCGCAGCGGTGCCGCGCCGATGCCCGACAGGTAGCTGTAGTTGTAGGACATCGCCCCGATGGCGACGGCGGCGAAGGTCAACAGACCGCCCACCGCAGGGACGGCAGGGTGCGAGACCGCCAGCGACGGCGGAGGCGGGACGGTGATCCCCGTCACCGCAGACGAGGGGTCCGAGGCGCCGTTCGCGTTCACCCCGCGGACGGAATAGGAATAGGACGTTCCGGGGGACAGTCCCTCGTCGACATAGTCGGGCCACGGCGTGTAGCCGA
>WQVT01000282.1 GCA_009785715.1 Acidimicrobiaceae bacterium
ACGGGCGAAGTACTTCGGGTCGCTCAGGGGTTCGAGGACGCCTCGCCACTTCTCGGCGGAGAGGGCGACGTCTCCAACCGTCCCGTCATCGAACAAGAGACGAAGGACGTGAGCGCGGATCACCGCCACCCCGACGATCACCGGAAGGTACGTCCCGCTCACGAACCCCATTTTAGGGCCGGAGGATCTGCCCTTTGTCTCGTGCGAGTTCCCAGTTCGCGAGGAGCTCGTCCCGGTGCAGCCGAGCCCACCGGGCTACCAAAGCGAGTGCCCGGCGTTCGAGCTTGCCGGCGAGGACCACGCCCTCAACTGACACCGATGCGCGCTGCTCGGCTTGAATCACGTGGAAGTGCGGGATGGGATGATCACCCTCGTTCCAGTAAATGTAGATGGCAATCCCATAGAAGAAGCTCACTCGGGGCATAACCGGTAGACACTGAGGTTCGGTTCCAGAGTCGCTTCCCTCAGCACGATCCTGAAGGTATGGGCGACCTGTGACATCCATCAGATCTGGGATGAACTCCGGTGCCTGAGCGCCTCCCCAACACCCGGGACTACGATGCTTGGCCCCTACGTCGACGGTCCGCGCACACCGCGAAGTACGCCATCACATGTCTGACCTACGACCCGGTCGTGAAAGGAGCATGTCTCGGGCGAAGCGGTGAGCGTCCGCGGCCCCGGGGCACGCAAAAGCCCTCGCGAACTACGGCAGCAACGTCGGGCGCGACAGCACTCGTGCTGGGACCATCTCATAATTGCGCCGCTATGGGTGGCCTACAATGCCAACCTGGGCACGTTGCTACGCACCTGCGATGCGGTTGGGGCGTGCATAGCGGTCCCATCGACCCCTCATTACCGCCAAGCTCTGCGACGTGGCGACACCCTCGTTGGGCGCCCCTGCACGCACTGGGTGGACCGGAAACTTTCCTGGTTGCGCCGGGAACACGAGCGGGGAGCCCGGATTGTCGGAGTCGAACTGGCCGACGACGCCACCCGGCTGGCCGACCTCGCACCGGCTCGCCAGCTCACTGTCGTGGTTCTTGGCCATGAGCACTACGGCATCCCCGACGAGGCATGGGAGCAACTGGACGAGGTGGTGGAGATACCGATGGTGGGTAGCGGGTCCAGTCTCAATGTCGCCGTCGCCGGATCGCTCGTGCTCTACAAGCTGGCTGGGCTCGTCTAAGTGGCTGATACACGGTGCCAAGTCAAGCTGTGGCCCAGTGCCCGGCCGCGGACAGGCGGCGGGCGTCGTTCGCCGAAGATCGGCCGCCTCGGGGGCTGTGGGCGGGGGGCTCTCCAGGCGAAATCGTGCACAACGCCAGACCGCCGGCGAGTGGCCCGTCTGGTCGCTCTCAGGGCTGTCGCATCCCGTCAATACGGTCACTGGGTGCCTCGCCGTCGCCAGCCCAAGAAGGAAGTCGAGGCGGCACTTCAAGTCGCCGAGTCCGCCGGCTGGGCCGTGGCGGAGATCCACCGAGGTCACCGATGGGGTGTGGTGCGATGCCCGGCGGGCGAACACAACGTCAACGTCTGGTCGACTCCCCGCGACCCCATACCTTGGGTAAACGGATCCGCGAGCAGGTTGCTCGTTGCCCGCACCGGCCGGAAGGGGGTTGAAGCATGCTCCACTCGTTCGCCGTGGTTATCCACGGCGTCGACCTGACCGGCGAGGACAGCACCGACGCTGACGCCCTCTACGAAGCGGGATGCGACGACGCCCTTTTGACGAGCGACTCCGGCGTTCAGCGGGCGATATTCGACCGCGAGGCGCCAACCTTCGCCGCGGCAGTGGCCAGCGCCATCGAAGCCATCGAGAGCCTCGCCGGTGCGCGCGTGGTCTCCGTCGAGCGGCTGGACCCTGCCGGCGCCGAGCCACTGCAGCACTCCGCCTAACCGGCTGTTCGGAGCCAGTCGAGTACCTGGCGGGGGGCTCGCCAGGCGTTGTGTTCCAGAACGCGCGTATACCGCGCGTTCTGACACACAACGACCGAAATGATGCACGACGTCCGAATGCCGACGCCGTCAGGTCTGGCGGTCGATCCAGCCGAGGAGGAGCGCCACGGCGCGGGGGTCGTGACGGAGGCGGTGGCCGGCGCCGGCGAGGACCTTGAGCTGCACCTGCCCCTCGGCGGCGTCGGCCAGGGCGCGGGCGTCGATCAGCGGCACCACCTCGTCGTTGGCGCCGTGCACGAGCAGGATCGGTCGAGGGGGGATCTTGGCGATCATGACGAGGGGCCGGACGTCTTTGAGCTCGCGCGCCCAGGCCTCCACGTCCGGTGGGAAGTCCGCGTCGCGGATCGCGCCGACCTGGCGGGCCTGGGCGACGAACCGGCGGGCGTCGGTCGCCCGGTCACCGAAGTCGGCCGGGGCGGACATTGCCGCCACCCCCCGCACGGCGGGATCCTCGCCCGCCGCGCAGAGCGCCAGCGCCCCGCCGGCGGCGAAGCCGCACAGCCAGACCCCGTCGACCGACGGGAAGCCGCGCAGCGCCGCGATCGCGGCCTGGAGGTCGGCGAGCCAGCCGGCGACCGAGAAGTTGCCCTCGGACCGCCCGGTGCCCCTGAAGCTGAAGGTGAGCACGTGCCACCCGGTGTCAGCGGCGATCCGGTCGGCGAGGTCGATGTACCCGCGTCCGGGGAAGCCGACCTGCTGGGTGGGCGACATGGGGAACCCGTGGCAGAGCACCAGCCCGGGGCGTCGCACGGTCGTGTGCGAGGAGGTGACCAGGTACGCGGCGAGCCTGATGTCTCCCGAGGGGATCGCCAGCTCACGACCCGCCGGCGCCGGGCCCGTGGTGCTCATGGGGAGCATGTTCGCGCGTAAAGAGGGGCCGCCCCGAAGGGCGGCCCCTCTCAAACTTCGCTGGAAAGGCAGGAGATGTCGTTTGCTATCGGGTGGGACCAACTCCCGACCGGCGTCTCCCGGGTAACTGGCTTGGATTCACCAGGTGGTCCAGCAGCCGCCTCAGCGGCCAGCCACCTCCAAAGTCCCACTTGGTTGATTCAGTTGGACCACCTCCTTTCTTTGGTGGTCTCATCGTAGCGAGGGCTCGGACACAGGTGCCAGGAAATCCTCGGTAGCGTTGCCCGGTGCCGCTCTACGCCATCGACGACCTGGTCCCGAACATCGATCCCCTCGCTTTCGTGCACCCCGAGGCGGTGATCATCGGCAACGTCACCATCGGAGCCCGCTCGAGCGTGTGGCCGTGCGCCGTCCTGCGGGGCGACTACGGGACGATCGTCATCGGCGAGGAGACGTCCGTGCAGGACGGCGCCGTGATCCACTGCACGCAGGGGTTGCCCACCCTCGTCGGCAACGGGGTCGTCATCGGCCACCTGGCCCACCTCGAGGGCTGCACGATCGAGGACGGGAGCCTGATCGGCGTCGGCGCGGCGGTCCTCCACCGGGCGGTGGTCGGGTCCGGGGCCACGGTCGGCGCCGGTGCGGTGATCACCAACGGGATGGAGGTGCCGCAGCGGGCGCTGGCGGTCGGGGTGCCGGCGGTGATCAAGCCCGACCGCTCACGACCCGAGCACATCGATGCTGCGGCCCGGGGCTACGTCGAGAACACCACGCGCTTCCTGAAGGGGCTGCGCAGGCTCGACTGACTCAGATACCGACGCGCTGCGCCAGGAGCTCCCGGTGATAGGCGGGGTCACCGAAGAGCAGTTCGCTGCTCTTCGCCCGCTTGAAGTACAGGTGCGCCGGGTGCTCCCAGGTGAACCCGATCCCGCCGTGGATCTGGATGTTCTGGGCGGCGGCGTGGAAGTACGCCTCGGAGCAGTACGACTTGGCGAGGCTGGCGACCGCCGGCAGCTCCGCATCGCCGGCGCCGGCGGCCCACGCCGCGTAGTAGAGCGCCGAGCGGGCCGACTCCACCTCCACCAGCATGTCCGCACACTTGTGCTTGATCGCCTGGAAGCTCCCGATGGGCCGCCCGAACTGGACGCGGTCCTTGGCGTACTGGACGGCCATCTCGAGGACCCGGCTTGCGCCTCCGACCTGCTCGGCGGCGAGGGCGACCGCGGCGAGGTCGAGCATCTTGGACACGGCCGGCCAGCCGGCGCCGTCGGCTCCGAGCAGCCGGGACGGGGTGGCTTCGAAGCTCACCCGCGCCTGCTTGCGGGTCTCGTCCATGGTCTTGACCGACGTGGTGGTGAGCCCGGCGGCTCCCCGCTCCACGGCGAAGATGGAGATGCCGGCGGGGGTGCGGGCCGGGACCAGGATGAGGTCGGCCAGGTGGCCGTCGAGGACGTAGCGCTTCTCGCCCGTCAGCGCCCCGTCAGGGCTGGCGGTGAGCTGGATGCCCTCCTCGTCCCACCGACCCGAGGACTCGGCCAGGGCCACGGTGGCGATGGTGTCGCCCGCCGCGATGCCCGGCAGGTAGTCGCTCCGGGCGGCCTCGTCGTCGACCGACAATAGGAGGTTGGCGGCGAGGCCCACCGAGGAGAAGAAGGGGGCGCACAGCAGGGCCCGGCCCATCTCC
>WQVT01000283.1 GCA_009785715.1 Acidimicrobiaceae bacterium
GGCTGTCGTTGACCGGCAGAACCCGCACCTGCACGGGCGACAGCCAGGTGGGGAATGCGCCGGCGTAGTGCTCGATCAGGATCCCGAAGAACCGCTCGATCGACCCGAACAGGGCGCGGTGGATCATGTGCGGGCGGTGCCGCTCGTTGTCGGCCCCGATGTACTCCATCCCGAAGCGCTGCGGGAGCTGGAAGTCCACCTGCAGCGTGGACACCTGCCAGCGGCGGCCGATGGCGTCACGCACGTGGACGTCGATCTTCGGGGCGTAGAACGCCCCCTCCCCCTCGGCCACCACATAGGGCAGCCCGGCCGACTCGAGGGCCTGGCGGAGCGCCTCGGTCGCCTCGTCCCATTCGGCGATTTCCCCGACGTACTTGTCGGGGCGGGTGGCCAGCTCGGCCTCGAACTCGGTCAGCCCGAACGTGCGCAGGAGGCCAATCACGAACGCCAGCAGGTCCGCCAGCTCGGGGGCCAGCTGTTCACGGGTGCAGAAGATGTGGCTGTCGTCCTGGGTGAACCCGCGGGCGCGCAACAGGCCGTTCAACACGCCCGACCGTTCGAAGCGGTACACCGTGCCGAACTCGAAGAGCCGCAGCGGCAGCTCCCGATAGGAACGGAGCCGATCCTTGTAGATCAGGATGTGCATCGGGCAGTTCATCGGCTTCGGGTAGTAGGTCGCCCCCTCCAGTTCCATCGGGGGGTACATGCCGTCCGCGTACCAATCGAGGTGCCCCGAGATCTCGAAGAGCGTCGAGCGGGTCAGGTGCGGTGTGTAGACGAACTGGTAGCCCGCCCGCTCGTGCACAGCCCGGGAGTGGTCCTCCATCAGCTTGCGGATCAGGCCGCCCTTTGGATGGAACACCGGCAATCCGCCGCCGATCTCGGGCGGGAAGTGGAACAGGTCCAGCTCGGCGCCGAGACGCCGGTGGTCGCGCCGCTCCGCCTCCTCCAGCCGCTCGAGGTGAGCGGTCAGTGCGGCGGCCGATTCCCACGCCGTGCCGTAGATCCGCTGCAGCTGGGGCCGATGCTCGTCCCCCCGCCAGTACGCGGCGGCCACCTTTGTCAACTTGAAATGACCGAGCCGGCCGGTCGAAGACACGTGCGGCCCCCGGCAGAGGTCGACGAAGCCCTCGCTGTTGCGGTACGCCGAGACGGCGCCGTCGCCGGCGCCCTCGGCGGCATCGACACCCTCGATGATCTCCTGCTTGTAGGGCTGGTCGGCGAAGAGCGCCAGGCCCTCGGCGATCGTGTGCTCCTCGCGGACGAACGGCTGGTCGAGGGAGATGATCTCCCGCATCCGGGCCTCGATCCGGCCCAGGTCGTCCTCGCTGAAGTGCGCGTCGCCGGGCAGGTCGAAGTCGTAGTAGAAGCCGTCCTCCACCGGGGGGCCGATCGCGTAACGGGCGCCGGGCCACAGGTCGGTCACCGCCTGCGCCATCACGTGCGCGGTGGAATGGCGCAGCACGTAGCGGCCCTCGTCCGAATCCCCCGTGATGATCGCCACGTCTGCCCCGTCGGGCAGGGGGGCCGCAAGGTCAACCTCGCGACCGTTGACCCGGGCGACGACGGCGTCGCGGGCCAGGCTGCGGCCGAGGGTGGCCGCCAGGTCGGCGGCGCTGGCGCCCGAGGGCAACGTCTTCGTTGAGCCGTCGGGCAGGGTGACCTGGATCGATTCGGAGAGCGGCGGGGAGGCGGACATCGGCCAGACCTTACGGCCTCGCGGGGCCCGCCTCGGTCCGGTTACGTCACCATCCCGCTCTTGGCAGCTTCGCTGCCGGGCCGCTCGGGCCACGGCCTCGCTCAGCCGCTCGGCCTCTGGCTCAGATCAGCACCCCGATGAGTGCCGCTGCCTCCGAGACCCCGCCGCCCGCGCCCGCGGCGGCGTCGATGGCCGCCAGGGCTGCGGGGGTGTCGAGGTCGTCGTCGAGCGCCGCCCGGGTCTCGGGCAGGCCGGCGTTACCCGGGCCGGCAGCACGCCAGCGGGCCAGCCGGGCGGCCGCCTCGGGCATCAACCGATCCGTCCAGTCCCAGTCGTGGCGGTAGTGATTCGCAAGGACCGCCAGGCGGATCGCCGGCGCCTCCCACTCCTTCAACAGGTCGTGCACGAAGACGAGGTTTCCGAGGGACTTCGACATCTTGATCCCGTCGAGGCGGACCATCGGGGCGTGCAACCAGTGTCGGACAAAGGTCGCGCCGGTGGCGGCCTCCGATTGCGCCGTCTCGCACTCGTGGTGGGGGAAGATCAGGTCCGATCCGCCACCGTGCAGGTCAATGGTCTCCCCCAACTCGCGCTGGGCGAGCGTCGAACACTCGATGTGCCAGCCCGGGCGTCCCGGTCCCCACATCGACTGCCAGACGGGCTCGTCGGGAGCCGACGGCTGCCAGAGCACGAAGTCGAGGGGATCCTTCTTGTTGGGATCGCCGGGGTTGCCTCCCCGTTCGGCCGCCAGCTCGAGCATCGTGGCCCGGTCCAGGTGGCTCACCTGGCCGAAGCGCTCGAAGGAGGACACGGAGAAGTAGACGGCGCCGCCGGCCTGGTAGGCGTGGCCCGTGTCGAGCACCATCCCGATGAACCCGAGGATGTCGGGGATGGCAGAGGTGGCCCGCGGCTCGGAGTACGAGGGCAACAGGCCCAGTGCGTCCATGTCGGTGGCGAACCGGTGCATCTCCTCGGCCGCCAGGTCGAGGTAGAACACGCCGAGCTCCCGGGCCTTGCGCAGGATGTCGTCGTCGACGTCGGTGACGTTCCGGACGCAGCGGGTCTCGTGGCCGCGGTCGCGCAGCCGGCGTTGGAGGACGTCGTAGATCAGGTAGGTGGCAGCGTGGCCGAGGTGGGCCGAGTCGTAAGGCGTGATGCCGCAGGTGTACATCTTGACCACCGGGCCGGGCTCGAAGGCCACGACCGACCGCCGGGCCGTGTCGTAGAGCCGCATCGGGGCCACTGCGGCGTCCGTCGCGTCACTCATGGGGCTCGATTCCGGTGAGCTTGATCGCGGCGTGGGTCTTGTAGCGCCGGTTGACCTCGACCAGGGTCGCGGTGAACGCCTCGATCGCCAGCGCGCTCCCGAGGCCTCCCGCGTCCACCCCGCGCAGTCCCGGCAGGCGGTCGACGAGCGCCACGACCTCGCGGGCCGCCGCCCGGTCGTCGCTCGTGACCAGCACGTCCGCCTCGATCGGGTGATCGAGGTCACCCCACGGGCCCGCCGGCATGTGGTGGAAGGCGCCGACCACCCGCGAGCTCGGGAGGGCCAGGGCCACGGAGGCCGTCACGGATCCGCTCGGCGGGAGGAGCGGGACCATGCCCCTCCCCCAGCGCGTCAGGGCGTTGGCCATGCTGATCACCAACGTGCCTTCCAGGGGGGCGGACAGCTCGCCGATCGTCGCCAGCACCCCTTCCCACGGCGTGGCCAGCACGACCACGTCCGCCCCCGCAGCCACCGCGTTCTCCGCAGGGACCAGCGGCAGCGACCTCGACGACCACTTGGTCGTCAGCTCATCCACGATCCCCTCGGCCCGTTCCTGCGATCGCGACCCCACCAGCACCTCCACGCCGATGGCCGCGTACTGCACCGCCAACGCCTGTCCGGCCGGCCCTGTCCCTCCGATGACTCCGATCTTCACTCCCGCAGAATGGCACGCGCAGCAAGATATGGGCGACCTCGGCGCTCAGCTGCACCCCATCGGGCCGTTGGTACCCTCGGGTGCCGTGAGGGCCAAGCTGTCGGCGCTGTGGGGCCGGACCCGGCCCTCCCGCCCGCCGGAGAGACCGCCGCGGGCACCCAGGGTGGGGCTGCCGGCCGCGGCGGTAGCCGGCGTCGGGCCCGCCGGCGAGGCGATGTCGGTCGACGGGCTGAGCTCGGGCGGCGAGGACCTCGTGGCGCTGCTGTTCCTGACGTCGAGCTGCCACGGGTGCCGGGAGATCTGGGCGGGGCTCGGGCACCAAGGGTTGCCGAGGGCGCCGAGGACGGTCGTCGTCACGCCGGGGCCCGAACTGGAGGACCGGCGGAAGGTGGCGGCTCTTGCGCCGAAGGACGTCCCCGTGCTGATGAGCGCCCGGGCGTGGGCCGACTACGACGTCAGCCGGTCGCCCTTCGCCGTGGTGGTGCGCGACGGGCGGATCGCCGGCGAGGGCCCGCTGCGTTCGTGGGCCGACCTGTGCGGGCTGGTCGAGCGGCGGTAGGTGGACCCGCGAGTTTGTGAGCGATTCCGTGACATGTGCGCGATTCATGGACACGTGAGCAGGAAGTGGTCAATAGGCGCCACCTGCCACGCACATGTGCCGGGATCACTCACATGGTCGAGAATCGCGCACAGGCACTCGTGCACAGGAACACCGGCACAACGCCCGGCCCCGCACCCGCCGCTCCCACCCGCCGCTCCCAAGCCGGAGCCCCGCCGAGCCCCGCCGAGAGCCGCCGAGAGCCGCCAGGCCCCCCGCCTTTTCCCCCCGGCGGCCCCTACCGGTAAGTTACGAACGTCACCGCGCCC
>WQVT01000284.1 GCA_009785715.1 Acidimicrobiaceae bacterium
CCGGCCCGCCGCGCTCGTCCGCCCCCTGGCCGGCCAGGGCAGGCGCCGTCGCGCCGATCAGGAGGGTGGGCCCGAGCAGGCGGCGCACCGCCTCGCCCACGTCTTCGAGCGCCCCGGCGTGACCGGGTGTCGCCAGGAGGATGGCGACGTCGGGGTGGCTTCCCACCTCTTCGATGACCTGACCGATGAGCTCGCCGGTGGCGTGAGAGCTGACGGGATGGGTCGACAGGGCGGCCGCGTAGGGCATCGGGCGACCGTTCGCGCTCCCTCAGCCCACCGGTGGGAGCAGGGTCAGCGGGACCACCGTCGTCGCCTCGGCCGGCACGAGGCGGCAGTGCGCCTCGATGGTGCCGAAGTCGCGGTACTCCAACTCGCCGCGCACGAGCCGGTACGTGAACTTCCCGGGCTCGACGGTGAAGGGGGACACGTTCCGGGCCACCTGGTTTCCTCCGGCATCCCGGAAGGTCACCTCCAGGACCCCTTCCCCGCTCTCGTCGGGCCGGCAACGGATCAGGACGATCAGGTGGGGCGTGATGGTCACCGGGGGCGCCGAGGGTGCGGGGAGCGAGAACATGATCCCCGTCAGGTCGATGCGAGTCGACGGCCCCGGGGAAGGCCGGAGGTCGATGTTCTCGGCGAAGAGCGCGGAGACGATGTCCATGTCCCCTTCTTAGCCCGCCGGGCTGCCTGCTTCCCTGTTGGCGTACCGGTTTCGCGGGCTGCGGCCCGCGAGCCGGCCTTCGCCCGCCGACCTAGACGAGCTCGGGGGTGCGGGTCGCCTTGGCCCGGACCTTGGGCTCGGCGTGGCGGACCGTGAGCCATCCGAACCGGCGCAGGGCGGCGATGACCCACCAACCGGGGTCGAGCTCGCCCCTCCGCAGGGACAGGCGCGCCGAGGTCGGAGCCGCGTGGTGGTTGCTGTGCAGGCCCTCGCCTGCGGCCAACCAGGCGAGCCACTGGTTGTTGGTGGCCAGGCCGGTGAACGGGCGCCGGCCGAACGCGTGTCCCACGGCGTTCACGGCCGAATTGACCAAGAGGTACACCACCACGTGCACGGCGGCGGCCACGAGCACCGGGAGCCAGGCGCCCTGGAAGATCCCGAAGAGGATGCCGACGCCGAGCCCGAGGCCCACCCAGCCGTGGTCGAACAGCACCCGGTCCCAGCCGTCGGCCGGGAGGTCACGCGCGTAGCGCGCCACCGTCTCGGGATTGCGGGCCTCCCGTCGGTAGAGAAGCACGTTGCCGAGCTGAACCTGGGCGAAGCCCTCGAGAAGCGGGGAGTGGGGATCCCCCTGGATGTCGGTGTAGGCGTGGTGCTTGCGGTGCACGGCCACCCATTCCCGAACCGTGATGCCGGTGAAGATCCACACGAGGAGCCGGCACGCGAACCGGAGGCCCGGCCGGAGAATCAGAGCCCGGTGTGACGAGGCCCGGTGCAGGAAGACCGTCGTCAGGAACAGGCTCAACTGGCAGGTCAGCAAGCCGACCACGACGGCTTCAAGGATCACGGGCACCGGCTCAACCTAGCTGACTGACCGAGTGGTAGAGAAGCGGCTCGGGGGCGTGTCCCCACTCCCCGGTGCACCTCGCCCTAGCCTCTCGCCATGCGTCGGACTCGGGGGGAGCGCGGGGGGATCGGTCGGGCCCGCACGGCGGGTTCGCGCCGGCTCACGTTCGCCCGGTACGCGGCAGCGGTCGGTCTCCTGGCGGCGGTCCCGGCGGCGGCCAGCGGCACGGCGCCCAACCCGACCACGCCGCCCGGCGCGAGCCTGGCTCCGCCGCTCTCGACGTCGCTCCTTTCCCCCCGCCGCCTCCCCGACTGGCTGGTGACGACCGTCGCCCACGACCGGCTCGATGCCGCGGTCGGCCCGCTGCTCTCCGCCAAGGCCCTCGGACCGGCCGCCGCGTCGACCTGCGCCCTGGCCACCCAGGGCTCGACGGTCCTCGTGTCCCACGCGCCGACCACCGAGCTGATCCCGGCGTCGAACCTGAAGCTGCTGACCGCCACGGCCGCGCTCGAGAAACTCGGCCCGGACTTCGTCTTCACGACGGTCGTCCGCGCCGACAACAAGCCGGTCGCCGGGGTGGTCCACGGCAACCTGTACCTCGTCGGTTCCGGAGATCCGGTCCTGCGAACGCAGCCCTACGTCTCGTCGCTGCCGTACGCCGAGCCGGAATACACCTCGCTCGAACAACTGGCCAAACAGGTTGTGGACGCCGGGGTGACCGAGATCACCGGGTCGGTGGTCGGGGACGAGGGGCTCTTCGACACCCAGCGGTTCGTCCCAACCTGGAAGACGACCTACGCCGCCGAGGGGGACGTGGGCCCGCTGTCGGCCCTCGACGTCAACGACGGCTTTGTCCTCACGAACGGCTACTACATCGATGCCGCCCAGCCTGCGCAGTCGGCGGCCGACCAGTTCGCCACCCTTCTCGCGGCCGACGGGGTCAAGTTCGCGGCGGCCAAACGGCCGCCCCCGCCCCCCGCCAAACCCCCCGCCCCCGGCAAGCCCCCGCCCAAGCCGCCGCCCCCCAGCCTGGCCACGCCTGCGGGCAACCCGGCGACGCCCACCGCCAATCCCAACCTGCCGGCCGCCGCCGGCGCCACGCCGCCATCGTCGGTGACTATCACGGCCATCGACTCGCCGCCGCTCTACGAGATCGTGCAGACGATCCTGCGGGCCAGTGACGACACGGGCGCCGAACTGCTGACGAAGGAGCTCGGTGCCCGCTTCGGCGAGGGCGGCACCACCGCCGCCGGGGTCGCGGTGATCCGCGCCGACCTCGCCGCCGACGGGCTCCCCGTGACCGAGATGCAGACGGTCGACGGCTCGGGACTGGACCGCTCCGATCGGGTCACCTGCCAGCTGATCCTCGACGACCTGCTCCACGAGGGCCCGACCTCGTCTCTCGCCGGAGGGTTGCCGGTGGCCGGCAAGACCGGCACCCTCGAGCGTCGCCTGACGTCCCCGCTCACCGCCGGGCGGATCCTGGCCAAGACCGGCTACCTCGACGACGTGTCGTCCCTGAGCGGCTTCGTGCTGCCGCGTCCGGGGACGCCGCCCGCGCCGGGGCTCGCCCCGGGCCTCGTCTTCTCGCTGATCGTGGACGGGCTGTCCACGGACGCGGGCGACGCCCTCACCGATAACCTGGCGACGGCACTGGCCACCTATCCGGACGTCCCTCCGGTCTCGAGCGTGAGCCCGGGTTGAGTGGGCCCGCGGTGACCGGGCCCTCCTTGGACGGGGGGAGGCTGCACGGATGAGCCGGCGGCTTCCGGTCTTCCCGTTGGGAACGGTCCTCGTCCCGGGCGCCGCCCTGCCGTTGCACATCTTCGAGCCCCGCTACCGGGCGCTCATGGACGACCTCACCGGTGCCGAGCTCGGCACTCCCCTCATCGCCCCCGAGCTCGGGGTGGTCGGCATAGAGCGGGGACATGAGGTGGGTGGGGGAGAGGTGCGCCACCTCGTCGGAACCCTCACCCACCTGATCGACTCCAATCGCCTGCCCGATGGTCGCTGGGTGGCGGTGTTCTCCGGGGTCGGACGGTTCCGGGTGGACGAGTGGCTACCCGACGACCCCTACCCCCTGGCGATGGTGACCGACCTCGAGGAGCCTGGGTGGGAGACGGCGGACGACGCGGCGCTCGCCGCCGCCCGGGCCCGCACCGAGGAGGTCCTGGCGATGGCCGTCCAGGCGGGCGACCTCACCGGTCCGGTCTCGGTCCCGTGGTCCGACGACCCGTGGCGTGCGGCGTGGCAGGTGTGCGCGGCCGCCCCGATCGGGCCCTTCGACCGTCAGCGTCTGCTCGAGACCGAGCGCGTCGCCGCGCGACTCGAGCGGCTCATGGCCGAATTGGACGGCGCCGCCGAAATGTTTGCTTTCCGCATGGGTGGCAGATAAGGATTTGCACATCCGTCAAACGGCGGAACTGGTGATTCGCACTCGCGCGGATCAGTATCCGGAGGATCTTTGCCAACTCCCGAGTCCGAGACGCTCGTAGGGGGATTGAAGCAACGGCTCGACCGCGTGATCTCGGGCGAGGATCGCTCCGTCCGGGTGATGGTCATCGAGCTCCGTGACCTCGTCATCACCTACGTCAAGCAGGAGACCCTCGACCCGGCCAAGCGGCTGGCTCGCTATGTGGTGTGGGGCCTGGCCGGCTCGGTCTTCCTGGCGATCGGTTCGGTGCTGCTGATCCTGGCTGCGGTCCGCGCCGCGCAGACCGAGACACGCCCACACCTGACGGGGAGCCTGACCTGGGTTCCCTATGTCGGGGGGGTCATAGTCGCTGCCGCGGTCATAGGCCTGACCGTGACCCGCATCTCGAAGCGCCGCTGATGGGGGTGTCGTCGATGTGGGGGGACCCGCGTACGATGCATCACCGACCGGCCACCCGACCGGGGCCTCGACCGACCAGGCAGGCAGCCCTTTCCACCAGACAGGCCAAGCCATGAGCCAGCAGACCTCAACGAGTCAGCA
>WQVT01000285.1 GCA_009785715.1 Acidimicrobiaceae bacterium
ACTGCGCTCAGCTCTTCTTGTAGCCGGCGTATTGCCACCAGATCTCGGGGGCGTCGATCACCGTCGGATGCGGCGACGTCAGGCCGGGGGCGCTGACGTCCTTGGCGGCGACGTCCCAGATGTCCGCCGGGTAGAACTCGACGACGTACGCCTTCTGGGCCTCGTACTGGGCGATCTGGCGGTAGATCGCGCCCCGCTGCTCCTCGGGCACCTCGGTGGCCTCGTTGAGCAGCTTGTCGAGGTGCGGGTCGTGCACCCCGGTGAAGGGGGCGTTGGAGAGGAAGCGCAGGTTCTGGCCGACACCGGTGGCCGGGTCCCACGAGCCGCCGCACCCGACCGCGTCCCACTTGTTCCCGGCGAAGTTCTGGATGACCTCCGGCAGGTTCGCCGGGTTGAGGGTCACCTTCATCCCGGCCGCCTCCCACATCGACTGCAGCGCCTCGTCGAAGTTCAGCATCGGTCCCGCCTGGGCGGAGAGCAGCACGAAGCTGAGGCCGCCCAGTTGCTTGACGATTGCTTGAGCCTTCGCCAGGTCGAAGGTCCGGTAGCCGGGCACCTTCGGGTAGTAGAACAGGCCCGCCGGAGCGGTGAAGCCCTCCACGGCGGGGCCGAGATTGTCGTTCAGCTTCTTGTCCAGCAAGGGCGTGTCCGTGGCGTAATAGACGGCCTCACGGGCCAGCATGTTGTTGAACGGCGGACGGGTGGTGTTCAGCTGGAGGCACGTCGGCGACGTGCCCGGCATGGTGGTCACCGTGAAGCCGGACTGCTTGTAGGTCGGGACCAACTGCAGCGTGGTCATGAACGGGTACGCCTGGGCCTCACCGGCCTTCATCGCCTCGAGCGCGGTCTGGTCACTCGAGATCGTCTTGAACGTCAGGTTGTCGAGGTACGGCAGGCCCTTCTGCCAGTACAGCGGGTTGCGCTTGAGCGTCAACTGAATGCTGAGCACGTCTTTGACGACCATAAACGGTCCTGCGCCGACCGGGGTAATGGCGAACTGCTTTGCCCCCTCCTTCTTCATCGCCGTCGGTGAGGCAATCCAGTTCGGGGCCTTGTCGAAGAATGAGTTGATGATCGGCGAGTACGGAATGCTCAGATGGATGTCGACGGCATAGGGGCCGGCGGCGGTGAACGGAGTCTGCTTGGCGAGTGGCCATGCCGGGTCGTTGGCCGCCTTGAGCTGGAAATCCCGGGTCCAGTTGTAGACCACAGCCGCCGAATTGAACGGCGTCCCGTCGGAGAACTTCACACCGTGGCGGAGGTCGATCTGGACCGTCTTGCGCCCGTCGAGATACTTCGACCCGGTCGCCAGGTCGTAGACGACCTGCCCGGTCGGGCTGAGCTCGAACAGGGCCCCATAGACGGCATCCTCGTAGTCCTCGTTGGCGCCACCGACGCCATCGGTCGCCGGATCGATGCCCTGCGGGTCCGCCCCCTGGGAGGCGCCCGCCTCGAGCACCGTCATGGACCCGCCGTGCTTCAGAACGGGCAGACCCGAACCGCCGCTCGCCGCCGTTGCGGTCGAGCCCACGGACAACGGCAACACCATGCCGAGGGCGGCGATTCCTGCCACGACCCCGACGGCCCTTCGACGGAGGCGCCTGACGCCCCTCGCCACTCCGAGACTGGCCCCATACACGCGCACGATCACTCCCTCCCCAATAGGCCCGGCCCCCGACTCGAGCTTGCTCCAGACTTTAGCGTCCTGCGGAACCAGCTGGCAAAGGGTTAGCCGGAATCAGCCGGCCGGACAGGGGGAAAATCGCCGCCAATCCGTCGGCAAAAAGCATCAGGCCTGCCCGAACAGAAGATCGGGCAGGCCAGGGGTGATGCGAATGTTTGATGCTCAGGTTCCGGCTGGCGAAGGAGTGTCCTCCTTGGCCCTACGGCGCCCTCCGTTGCTTCCAAGGACCTGCTCTTCGGGCCCGGTCTTGCGGGCATGCATGATGCCGAAGATCGAGAGGATCAGCATGAGTATGGCTGCAACGAAGGCGGCAATGGCCGCCCACAAGGCGATCATTCCCATCGTCCCGAAGGCGTAGGCGTTGAGCAACAGCCCGCGCAGGGTCTGTCCCTTGAACAGCGTGTCCACCTTGGCGGCCAAGGCGGTGTCATGGGGATTCGCCTGCGCCTCGGTGGAAAGCTGTGAGTACGTCTTTCCTCCACCGATCTCCTTCAGGTGGTTGGCGATGAAGTAGTCGACGTACACCCGGGCCTGCGCGCCGGTGGTCATCTGCTGGCCGCCGTACTGGCGCATCGGTGCGAACTCCGGAGCCGCAACCGCAGCGCTGTTGGCGGGCGGGAAGAAGATCTTCTGCTGTGACAACTGCGTGTAGACCTGGTTGCCGACATAGATGTGCGCCCAGAGCAGCAGAGCCCCGGCCACCACGAAGACGGCCACCAACAGGAGTCCGGCGGCACTCAGCAGGAAATCCAACGCTCTACGTTGCAAGGGGGGCCTCCCTGTTGTTGCATTGCGTGCGCAAAAGCACCACTCAGAGTGTCGCGCACCTGGCCAGGAGTTTCCAGACTCTGTCGCCTGGGGTCTCAGCCCGCCCGTCCGGCGACCAGGCGATGGGCATGGTCGGGTGGGCGGGGCAGCCCGAGCTGCTCACGCAGGGTGCCGCCGGTGTACTCGCGGCGGGTGACCCCGCGGGCCTGGAGGAGGGGCGACACGTGCTCGACGAACAGCTCGGCGTCGAGCGGGAGGCGCAAGGGCTGGAGGGTCACGCCGTCGGCCGCGCCCCGCCTCCACCATGCCTCGATGACGTCGGCGAGCTGCTCGGGGGTCCCCGTCACGTGCAGGCCGCCGGGAAGCGTGGCGAATCGCTCGGCGGTCTGGCGGAACGTCAACCCCTCGGCGCGTGCCGTCTTCATGACGTTGCCGGCGAAGGTCGTGCTGCTCGCCTGCTCGAACAGCCAGTACGGGAACGGGCCGTCCGGGTCGATCGAGTCCACGGCGTCGAGACTCGCCCCGGCGAGGTAGGCCAGGTTGTACCGGCGGAACTCGGCGCTCGACGCCTCCTGCAGGGCGTCCCACGCCCGGGTCGCCTCGGCCTCGGTGCTGCCGAGCACGAAGGACAGGCCGGGGAGCGTCCGGATGTCGTCCGCCGAGCGCCCGTGCGCCACGGCGAGGTCGCGCATCCGCCGGCGGAACGCGATGCCGTCCTCGATGGTCGCCTGCGGGGTGAAGATCAGGTCGGCGACGCTCGCCCCGAGGTCCATCCCGTCCGGCGACGCCCCGGCCTGGACCAGTACGGGATGCCCCTGCGGCGAACGGGGAATGGGGAGGACGCCGGCGACGGAAAAGAACTCGCCGCGGTGCTCGGGCGCATGAAGCTTCCCTTTGTCCGCCCATTCGCCCGAATCGGCCTCGGCGAGAACGGCGTCGTCCTCCCAGCCGTCCCAGACCTCCCGGACGACCTCGACGAACTCGTGGGCCCGCCGGTAGCGGTCCTCATGTGCGGCGTGGGGGAGGTCGCCGAAATTGGCGGCGGCTATGGGGTTGCCCGTGGTGACGATGTTCCAGCCCGCCCGGCCGGCGCTCAGGTGATCGAGCGTGGCGAAGCGCCGGGCAAGGTCCCACGGCGTCGAATAGGTGGTCGAGGCCGTCGCCAGGAGGCCGATATGGGAGGTGACGGGCGCGAGGGCGGCGAGCAGGTCGATCGGGTCGAACCCGGACTGCGCCATGAACCGGGTCCGGAAGGTGGCGACGCCCGGCGAATCGGCGAAGAAGATCGAATCGAGCACGCCGCGCTCGGCGGCCCGGGCGATATCGACGTAGTGCTGCAGGCCGAGCGTGCCACGAGGGGCTCCGGGCATGCGCCAGGACGCCTCGTGGTAGCCATAGCCCGCGACGAAGAGGTTCAGATGGGCAAATTTCGACATGCTGGCTCCTCGACGGGTGGGGGGATAGCACCCGACAACACCGTCGGGCCCCCGCCCATTCCGGATCGGGCCCTCAGCCTGCAGCGCCCGCTGCCGCCGGCACCGCACCCTCCTCGCGCGCCTCGGGGTGTGAGGCAACAAAGTCACGGCTCCGGATCAGGGTGGCGGCGGCCACGGCGCCGACGAGGGCGAGGATCCCACCAACCCAGAGCACGTCGTTGAGCGCGCCGGCGAAGCTCGAGTGGATGGCGCCGACCAGCTGGCCCCGCTGGGCGCTGGAGAGGCCGGCGAAGGCCTCGTTCACCCTGCCCTGCTTGATGAGCGACGTGATGTGCGCGGAGGCGTGGGCCATGGCCGGCGTGGGCGCCAGGGCACTGCGGAGCCCTCGACCGAGGGAGCTCGTGAAGATCGAGCCGTAGACGGCGATGCCCACCGCGAGGCCGATCTGGCGGAACGTCGTGTTGATCCCGGCTGCCATCCCGGAGCGCTGCGGCTCCACCACCCCGACCGCCGTGGACGCGAGCGGTGGGTTGACCAGGCCGACGCCGACGCCGGCGACCACGAG
>WQVT01000286.1 GCA_009785715.1 Acidimicrobiaceae bacterium
CGAAGTAGGCCATCTGCGGGTCGTAGCCGGCGTCCACCAGCGTCTCGAAGCCGGCACGCACCAGCTCGGTGAGACCGCCGCAGAGCACCGCCTGCTCGCCGAACAGGTCGGTTTCGGTCTCCTCCCTGAAGGTCGTCTCGAACACGCCGGCGCGGGTGCAGCCGATGCCCTTGGCGTACGCCAGCGCCAGCGGCAGCGCGTTGCCGGTCGGGTTCTGATGGATCGCGACCAGCCCCGGCACGCCGGAGCCCTCGGTGAACTGGCGGCGAACCAGGTGGCCCGGGCCCTTCGGCGCGACCAGCGCGACGTCGACGTCCGGCGGCGGCGTGACGGTGCCGTAGTGGATCGAGAACCCGTGGCCGAACAGCACCAGGTTCCCCGAGTCGACGCCCTCGCCGACGCCCGACTCCCACACCTGAGCGTGGAGCTCGTCGGGGGTGAGCATCATCACGACATCGCCCTCCGCCGAGGCGCCCGCCGGATCGCTGACCCGCAGCCCGTGCTCCCGGGCCTTGGCGACGCTCGCCGATTCCGGCCGCAGCCCGACGACGACGTCGACCCCGGAGTCCTTCAGGTTGAGCGCGTGGGCGTGACCCTGGGAGCCATAGCCGATGATCGCGACGGTCTTGCCGTCGAGCAGGTGGAGATCGGCGTCATCGTCATAGAACATGCGCGCAGGCTACACGCGAGTGCAACTTAAGCGCCTCGAAGCGCCACCAGGGGGGTGAATTCCACGTTCTTTCGCGCTCTATGTACTAGATGGGTACATCCCGCGCGAAAGAACGAGTGCGAGGGTTCGTGGCGGGGCAGGCTGGCCGCGTGACGAGGGCGCAACTCGATCGCTTGGGGGTCACCGACCGGGTCGTCGCCGCGTGGATCGAGGAGGGATACCTCGAGCGCGTGCTGCCCAAGGTGTACGCGGTCGGCCACAGCGCGAGGAGCCGCGAGGCCGACCTGTGGGCCGCGATCCTCTACGCCGGCCCCGGGGCGATGGTCTCCCACCGCACGGCCGCGCGGTGGCGCGGGCTGATCGACTACCCGCCAACGAGGATCGAGGTCAGCACTCCTCGAAGGATCAAGTCTCTCCAGGGGGTCAGGGTCTACGGCGAGCGCAAACTGGAGCGCCACCTCCACAACGGGCTGCCCGTCACCTCGACCGCCCAGACCGCCCTTGACCTCGCCGCCACCGCCGACCTACGGCTCGTCCGCAAGGCGCTCTCGAGCCTCGACTTCCAGCACCAGCTCGACGTCAAGGCGATCGAGGCGGCCTGCAAACACGGACGCCCTGGAAGCAGACGCCTGCGCGAGGCACTGGCACGCCACCAGCCCCAGCTCGCGTACACCAACGGCCCGCTTGAAGTCGAATTTCTCGAGTGGTGCGAGCGCCACCGCATCCCGGTCCCGGAGTTCAACCGCATCATCCACGGGATCCAGGTCGACGCTCACTGGCCGAAGGCCAAGCTGGTGGTCGAGCTGGACGGCTACGACAACCACGCCTCCCGAGCCCAACTCCGCCGCGACCACCGAAACGACATGACGCTCCGCCACCACGGCATCACCGTCCTCCGCTACGACAGGGACCTCCTCCGCCGCCAGCCATACGCGATTCGTGCGGACATCCTCACCTTCCTCGAGGCCCGCTGAAGGTTGGTGCAGAACGGGCTTAGGAAAGGGTGGAGAGCTCGCGCTCTCCACCCCGATGTTCTCGCCGTTGCGCGGCGTTCTGCTGCGCGCGGGGAACTAGCCGCCGAAGCGGGACACGAGCGACATCACGGAGTTCATGTATTGCTGCGTTGACGGAAAGATGCCGTTGCGCCTGATCGACGCGAGCCCCTGGTAATAGCCGGCCGCGGTCATGCTGTAGCTGCCGGTCTGAGCCAGGAGCGCGTGCAGCAGCAGCACTCCCGCCCGGACGTTGTCGGAAGCCGACGCCGGCTGCAGCGGGACGGTCGCCAGGTGGTCGCCGATCCACTGCCACGTGTTCGGGACGATCTGCATCACCCCGACCGCGCCCGCGTTCGAGATCACCGAGTTGTTCCAGCCGCTCTCCTGCCAGGCGATCGCCTCAGCCAGCGCGGGCGGGACACCCTCGGAGCTGGCGATCGACGCGATCTCCGAGCCGGAGACGGTCTCGTTGGTCGGGAACGGCGGGCCGCCGCTACCCGTCGTCGTCGGCACGTTGGTCACCGACGACGACGTCCCGGTACCAGTCGACACCATCTTGGATCCGCCGCTCGATCCGCCGGGCAGCGTCAAGGTCATGCCGGCCAGCAGAACGTTCCGATGGCTGATGCCGTTCAACGCCGCCAGCTCTCCGGTGGTCGTCCCCGCCTGCGCGGCGATCCCCGACAGCGTGTCGCCCGGCTTGACGACATAACTCCCGCTGCCCCCGCCGGTCGTCGCCGACACCATCTCGGCGGTCCCACCGCCGGACCCGCTCGACCCGCCGGACAGCTTCAAGGTGGTGCCCGCGAGCAGGAAGTTCCTGCGGCTGATCCCGTTCAGGGCCGCCAGCTCGCCCGTGCTGATCCCCGCCTGCGCGGCGATCCCCGACAGCGTGTCGCCCGGCCTGACGACGTACGTGCCGCCGCTGCCCCCACCGCCACCGGACGTCCCGGACCCGCCGCCCTCCGACGATGTCGTCGTCGGCGCCGTCGCGGTCGTTCCGCCGCCGGAGGCGCCGGAGGCGCTCGTTCCGCCGGGCAGCGTCAGGCTCGTCCCCGCCTCCACGAGGTTCCTGCTGCTGATCCCGTTGGCGGCCGCCAGCTCGCCGACAGTCGTCCCGGCCTGCGCGGCGATCCCCGAAAGCGTGTCGCCCGGCTTGACGATGTAGCTGCCGCCACCCCCGCCGGTCGTGGTCGAGACGAACTCAGTCGTGCCACCGCCGGAGCCGTTCGAGCCGCTCGATCCGCCGGACAGCGTCAACGTGGTGCCGGCCACCAGGACGCCCCTCGGGCTGATGCCGTTCAGGGCCGCCAGCGCGCCCGTGGTCATCCCCGCCTGCGCGGCGATCCCCGACAACGTGTCGCCCGGGCGAACGACATAGCTGCCACCCCCGGTGCCGGCGGAGCCGGCCCCGCCGCTGCCCGTGGAGCCCGTCGAGGTCGGCGAAGCCGTCTCGAAAACCCCCTTGGGTGGGATTTGCAGGACGGTCCCGGCGATCAGGCTGGCGGTCGGCGACAGGCCGTTGGCAGCGGCCAGGGCCGACACCGACAGGCCGTCCTGTGCTGCGACTGAACCAAGCGTCTCACCACGTGAGACGACGTGCGGAAAATCGGCGTTGGCAATGGCGGGCAGCGCGAAACAACACGCCCCTGCCAAAGCGCCCAAAGCGCGTGCGTGCATGCGCCCAGTGTCCCTGGGACACGCCCTCGCGCAAGGCGTGCAAGGCACCCTCCAAAATGCAAAAAGGTTTCCCCTTGCAGGAGAAATCTACGCGTGAGCGACGGCTGCGAGCGAGCGTCCGGGTATCCGAATCGTACCGTCGGCGTCGGCGAACTCGCGCGCCGCCGCGTCCAGCCGGGCCCGCACCTCCCGGCGACGGTCGTCGTCGAGCGCGCGCCACGCGCGGCCAAACATCTGCGAGCAGTCGACGGTCTCGCCAAGCCACTCGAGCGGCTGGTCGTAGACGCGGGCGATGCCCACGGGCTCGACGGTGACCTCGACGAAGCCCGCCTCCTCGAGCATCTCCTTGAACTTTCCGGGCGCCGCCAGCGAGAACATCCCGGGGCGGCCAGGCGCCGGCTCCTCCAGCAGTCCCAGCTTGACCATCGCGTCGAACGGCACCGTCGCCCAGGGATTGAACTCCGGCGTGTCCCACACGGCCAGCACCGCCCGTCCGCCCGGGACCAGCACCCGGCGGCACTCCTGCAGAGCGGCACCCGGATCGACCGTCAGCATCACGCCCCAGCGGCACAGGACGACGTCGACGCTCGCCGTCTCCAGGTCGATCCACTCGAGCTGGAGCTGGCGGAACGAGACGTTCTCGATCCCCTGCTCGGCCGCCCTCTCCCGGGCGACCTCGAGCATCGCCTCAGCGGCGTCGCTCGAGACCAGCGTCCCCCCCGGGAGGATTCGCTCGGCCGCCATGAAGCCGATGTCGCCGGGACCGGCGGCGAGCTCCAGCACCCGCTGGCCTGGCTGCAGTCCGGCGTGGTCGAGCATCCACTCGGCGACCGGCAGCCCCCGTTGGCGGACGCTGTCGGCCTGCCGGCCCCATCCCGAGGCGGCGTCTTCCCAGCTATTCAGGAGTCGCTCGCGCTCCTCCTCCACGTCTGAATTCAGCGGCTCGGCCATCACCCCGATTATCCCCGGTCGCGACCGAGCCGGCCACGCAGCAGCTTTCCCGACGGCGTCCGGGGCAGCGCCGTGGAGAACCCGATCTCCTTCGGCACCTTGAAGCGGGCGAGCCGCTCGCCGACGAACTGCTGCAGCTCGCCCCCG
>WQVT01000287.1 GCA_009785715.1 Acidimicrobiaceae bacterium
AAGACCCGCATCGCCGCGGAGGCCGAGGCCCAGAAGACCCGCCTCCTGGCCGAGGCCAGCGCCGCCTACAACAGCATCGCCCTCAGCCAGCAACTCATCGGCCAGCTGCCCGACATGCTTGCCACGGCTGCCGACGGTCTCCAGGGCGCCAACCTCACCGTGCTCTCCGGGAGCGACGGCCTGGGTGAGCTGGTCTCCGGGCTCGCCGCCCAGGGTCTGAACCTCTACGAGACGTTGCGGGTGGCTACCCAGCCCGGCGGCGCCCCACACGGCGGGCCGGAGGCCAACGGCCAGGTCGGCACCGACGTGGCGGTCGTCGACCCGAGCTAGCGCCGGCGCCGGCGGGGGGTGGGCCGGGGTGCCGGCCGGGGTGGGGGCCGGCCGGGGATGAGTGGCGGCCGCGGCTGGGTGGCGGCCGGGGCTGGGTGGCGGCCGGCAGGCGGGTGGCAGGCCGGTCGGCCGGGGCACGCGCCCAAACCAGGCTTTGTGCGCGATTCCGGTTCATGTGCGCGATTCCGGTTCATGTGAGCAGCCACCGGGCAATAGGTGCGGGTAGCGGCTCACATGTCACCGAATCGCGCACATGAGCGCGAATCGCGCACATTGGCACGCGAGTCTCCCCCCTTCCTCACCTTGTCCGTCGGGCTGTGTCGAAATGCCGTACGCACCCTGCCGCCTGAGCTCCGCGGCGAGCGGGGCCTTGGCGGCGTCGGGGAAGACCGGCGAGCGCCCTCCCTCGCTGCGCTCGGTCGGTTGCTCTCAGGGAGGGGCCGGGCCACGCACTCGTCGGCGGCCGGAGCGGTCCAAGCCTCGTCCGGGCCCAACCGGCCGAGCGCAGCGAGGGCGCGCGGGAGCCCGACGCCGAAGGCGACGGAACCATCGTGAGCCACTTGACAACAACCGTCATGGGGACACCCCCGCCGCTCCCCGCCGCAGCCAGCTCCCAGCCCACAGCCCGCCCAGCCAAAAGCCGCGAGAACGGCGACAGCTACGCTCAGACGGCGAGGAAGCGCCGGACGGCGAACCCGGAGCCGATCGCCCCGACGGCGGCACCGACCACCAGGACCACGACACCGGTCAGGATCGCCTCGTGGGTGGTCACATACAGCTTCTGGGTCTGCCCCACCAACGACTCGCTGCCCACGAGGGACGCGATCCCGTTGCGAGCCAGGAAGGCGAACGCGAAGGCGATGGCCGCCCCCACGATGCCGTGCACGAGCCCCTCGAGCATGAAGGGGATGCGGATGAACCAGTTGGTGGCGCCGACGAGCTTCATGACGGCCACCTCCCGCCGGCGGGCGAAGATCGCCAGCTGGAGGGTGTTGACGATCAGCACCACGGCCACGGCCATGACCAGGGTGGCGATGATCAGCGCCCCGAGACGAAGGCGGCGGAACTGGTTGAGGAGCGTGTCGATCTCCTGCTGGGCGTAGGACACGTGGAGGACGCCGGGCTGGCCGTTGAAGGTGTTGCCGAGCTGGCTGACGTCGGTGGCGTTGGTCGGAACCACCCGGTACGAGGAGGGCATGTCCTTCACGCTGACGGCGTTGACGAGGTCGGGCTCGCCCCCGAAGATGGTCTTGAACTCCTTGTACGCCCGGACCTGGTTCACGTAGTGGTAGCTCTTGACGCCCTGTGCCGTGGACAGCTCGCGGCCGATCGCCACGCTCTCGTTGTGCGACACCCCGGGCTGGAGGAAGATCGCGAGCTCCACGCCCCCCTTCCACTGAAGCGACGCCGTGTTGACGGCCTGCCGCATGATCAGCACACCACCGAGGGCCGCGAGTGACACCGCCATTGTGAGCACGGCAGCGAGCGTCATCACCATGTGGCGACGCAGGTTGCCGGCGGTCTCCCGCAGGAGATAGCCGGGCGAGGTCGCCATTTAAACGGTCACTCCGTACACCCCTCGGGCCTGGTCGCGGACGACGGTTCCCCGGTCCAGCTCGACCACCCGCCGGCGCATGACGTCGACGATGTTGTGGTCATGGGTGGCCATGACCACCGTCGTCCCGGTCCGGTTGATCCGGTCGAGGAGGCGCATGATGCCCGTCGTGGTCGTCGGGTCGAGGTTTCCGGTGGGCTCGTCGGCCAGCAGGATCAGCGGCCGGTTGACGAAGGCGCGAGCGATCGCCACCCGTTGCTGCTCGCCGCCGGAAAGCTCGTGCGGCAGGTTGCTCAGCTTCTGTCCGAGCCCCACGAGCTCGAGGATCTGTGGGACCTGCGTTCGGATCACGTGGCGTGGTTGACCGATCACTTCGAGCGCGAATGCGACGTTCTGATAGACCGTCTTGGTGGGCAGGAGCCGGAAGTCCTGATAGACGCAGCCGATGTTGCGACGGAGGAACGGCACTTTCCAGGAGTTGAGCGCCCCGACATTTTTGCCGGCCACCCACACCTCGCCGGCGTCGGCACGCTCCTCTTTCGTGATCAGGCGCAGGAAGGTCGACTTCCCCGAGCCCGAGGGCCCGACCATGAAGACGAACTCACCCTTCTGGATGTCCAGGGAAACATCCCGGAGAGCGACGGTGGTCCCTTTGTAGGACTTGGTGACGTTGTCGAGCTTGATCATGGTGGAATTGGGGGTTGCGTCCGCCAGCCACAACGTTGCGGGGAGCATAGCGAACATGCCCTGGCCGGTCGCACATCCCCGGCGCCGGGGCGGTCCGGCCCCGCCCGGGATCAGCCCGCCGGCGGCCCGGCGGAGGCGCGCCGCCAGCGGAGGTAGGCCTCCATGAACGGCTCGAGGTCTCCATCCAGGACGCCGTTCACGTTGCCCGTCTCGTGCTCGGTCCGCAGGTCCTTGACCTGCTGATAAGGGGCGAGGACATAGGAGCGGATCTGGGCACCCCAACCGACCTGGGCTTTCGGCCCGGCGATGGCGTCGAGCTCCGCCGCCCGCTCCTCCCGCTGGCGCTCGGCCAGCCTGGCCCCGAGGATTTGCATCGCCTTGGCCTTGTTCTGGTGCTGGCTCCGCTCGTTCTGGACCGAGACCACGATCCCGGTCGGGAGGTGGGTCAGCCGTACCGCGGAATCGGTCACGTTGACGTGCTGGCCGCCGGCCCCCGAGGAGCGGTAGGTGTCGACGCGCAGCTCCTTCTCGTCGATGTCGACCTCGCCGGAGAGCTCCTCGAGAAACGGGACGGCGCTGAACGAGGCGAAGCTCGTCTGCCGGCGTGCCTGGGAATCGAACGGGGAGATCCGCACCAGCCGGTGAACGCCCCGCTCCCCGGAGAGCAACCCCGTGGCGAAGCGTCCCCGGACGATGAACGTCGCAGACAGGATTCCGGCCTCCTGGCCGGCGCTGACCTCGTCGAGCTCGAACTCGAAGCCACGCCGCTCCGCCCACCTCTGGTACATGCGGAGCATCATCTCGGCCCAGTCCTGGGCGTCGGTCCCACCGTCTTTGGCGTGGATCTCGCAGACGGCGTCGGACTCGTCGTGCTCGCCGGTGAAGAGGGACCGCAGCTCGAGCGTGTCCAGCTCGGCCCCGATCGCTGCGATCTGGCCGTCCAGCTCACCCTCGACGCTGTCGTCGTGTTCCTCGACGCCGAGCTCGTAGAGGACCTCGGCGTCGCCGATCCGGTCGGCCAGGCCGTCCAGGAGATCGACGTCGCCCTTCAGCTGCCCGTATTCCTTGGTCACCCGCTGGCCGAGCTCGGTCGAGTCCCACAGGTCGGGGCGCGAGAGCTCGGCCTCGAGCTCGACGAGGCGCTTCCGGCTCCGCTCGACGTCGAGGTAGACGCGGGCCTCGTTCAGCCGGCGGGAGAGGACCTCGAACTCTTCACGGTGATCTCTCACGGCTCCCTTAGCGCCCGTGACAGAACTTGAACTTCTTGCCGCTCCCGCAGGGGCACGGGTCGTTGCGGCCGACGTGGTCGAACATGGCGTTCTTGACCACCGGCGTCCGGGGCTCCTCGGTGTCCTCGGCGAGCGCCACTCCCCCGCCGGCACTGGCCCCGTTGGTGGCCGCCTCCGGGGCGAAGACGACCTCCTCGCCGGGAGCGGGCCCGGCGGCGGCCGCCCGGAGGATGCCGGCGTCGCCCTGCACCGGGTCGTCGGCGGCCTGGTACTGGGCCCCGGCCAGTTCGTTGCCGTCGGCCGGCATCTGCTCGAGGACCTGGACCTGGGCGTGCATGACGATCTTCACGTAGTCGTCGTCGACGCTCGACATCAGCTGCCCGAACATCTCGTAGCCGTCGCGCTGCCAGGCGACCAACGGGTCCTGCTGGCCCATCGCCCGCAGGTGGATGCCCTCCCGCAGGTAGTCCATCTCGGAGAGGTGCTCGCGCCATTTCTGGTCGATCAGCTGGAGCATCACCTCGCGCTCGAGGGACCGCATCGTCTCCGCCCCGCCGGGCATCGACGCCTCACGCTCGTCGTAGTAGCTGAGGGCCTCGCCGGCCAGCAACTCGTAGACGGCGTTGGTGTCGCCCGCCTC
>WQVT01000288.1 GCA_009785715.1 Acidimicrobiaceae bacterium
GGCATGGGGGCGGACATTGAGCCCTTACCCCCGTGCTGCCCGCCGCCCATCGACGACTGCATTCCTCCGTTGCCCATCTGACTGCCCATCTGACCCTGCTCGCCCTGCGAACCCTGGCCGGTGGCCTGGCCCGGCATCTGGGCTCGCTGCCCCGGCACGGCCATCCCGGTAGCCGGCAGATTGGCGCAGAGGAGCGGGCGGAATTGCGGTGTGGGGTTGCCGGCGGCGTCGAGGATGTTGGCGCTGTTGCCCTCATGGATGTTGAGGTAGAGGCCACTCGCGGGGTTGAAGTTGGTGACGTTCTGCATGACGTCGGTCTGTGCAATCCGGCCGTTCGCGTCGGCCCGGAGGTCCTGGAGCATGATGATCGGAGCCCCTTGCGCCTCACAGGTTCCCGAGTGCACGTGTGCGGCATGGGTCGTGTTCGGCATAAAGCCGGTCGCGTCGACCCTCACGGTCAGGGTCTGGGTCTGGCCGTCGTAGCTCAGGCTGGCGTGGCCCGCGAGGGGCGAGGCTGCGGCTGCCTCGACGGGGATCAGGCCGAGCGGCCTGGCCGTGGCGAAGGGGCCGACGTTGACGAAGGCGATCGTCTCACCCGGCGACGCGGTGAGCTCGATCTGGAAGACGGCGTGGCTGGGCAGGTGACGAAGCGGTCGATCGCTGGACAGCGTCGTCGAGACCTGTCCGGTCGGGCCGGCGGTGAACTGACCGAAGGAGATCGGTGCGCCGAGCATCGGCGAGGTGATCTGCGCGAGATGGCTGCTGCCGGGCGTCAGCCCGAAGGCAGAGATCGTCGCCGTGATCTTGCCGTCCGCGTGGTGGAAACTCACGGTGCCGGCCGGCATCGCCTGCAGGTTCAGCGAGGTCGCATAGTTCGACATGGTGCTCGGCGCCTGCGAGCTTGCAATGGTCTTTGGTGTGATCGCCGATGAGCCGGAACTCGCAGCAAAAGCACTCCCGCCGGCGACCCCGAGCGCCAGCAATCCTGCGGCACCACTCACCAACATTCTCTTGCTGGGACGAGGCCTGGTCGGGCTCTTCTTCATATGCTGCATTTCCACTCCTCCATTTCGAGATCGTCCGGGAAATCTTGGGCGTCGAGGGTGGGGAATCGCCATGGTGCCGTCACGTGTCTTGGCGGGGTGGTGCCAGCACCACCCCTCCTGCAGGCCGATCGGTAGCTTGGAGCAGTGAGCACCGCGAACCGGCTCGCCCGGGAAACAAGCCCCTATCTCCGTCAACACGCCGACAATCCGGTCGACTGGTACCCGTGGGGGCCCGAGGCGCTCGAAGCGGCGCGAGAAAGCGACCGCCCAATCCTGCTCTCGGTGGGGTACTCGGCCTGCCACTGGTGCCACGTCATGGCCCACGAATCCTTCGAGGACCCCGCGACCGCCGGGCTCATGAACGAGACGTTCGTGAACATCAAGGTCGACCGCGAAGAGCGCCCCGATATCGACGCCATCTACATGGATGCGGTGCAAGCCATCGCCGGCGGGGGCGGCTGGCCGATGACGGTGTTCCTGCTCCCCGACGGGCGGCCGTTCTTCGGCGGCACCTACTTCCCGCGTCAACGCTTCACGGACCTGATCCAGCGCATCGACGAGGCCTGGACGACGAAACGGGAGGGCATCGAATCGGACGCCGAGCGCCTGGCCGAGGCCATCCGGAGGGGTGGCGGCCTCCCCACTCCGTCGACCCTCAGCGGAGCGGGGAACGCCCCGCGGCCGGGGGCGGCCTCGCCCCTCCCGGCGGCCGCGGAGGCCCTGTCGGCCCGGTTCGATCCCGAGTGGGGGGGATTCGGTCAGGCACCCAAGTTCCCCCAACCGAGCATACTGGACATGCTCCTGCAAGCCTGGAGGCGCTCGGGCGACCAGAGGATCCTCGAGGTGGTCACCACCACGCTCGACGCGATGGCGTCGGGGGGCATCTACGACCACCTTGCCGGCGGATTCGCCCGCTACTCGACCGACCGCCGGTGGCTCGTCCCCCACTTCGAGAAGATGCTCTACGACAACGCCCTCCTGACCAGGGTGTACCTCCACGCCTGGCAGGCCACAGGGGCCGAGCGGTACCGGCAGGTGGTCGACGAGACCGTCGGGTATCTCCTCTCGCCCCCGGTACGCCAGGAGGGCGCCGGGTTCTCCTCGGCGGAGGACGCCGACAGCGAGGGGGTGGAGGGCCGCTTCTACGTCTGGGACCGTGACGAGGTGCTGGCCGTTGCGGGAACCGAGACGGCCGACTGGTACGGGGTCAGCGAGGCCGGCAACTGGGAGGGGAAGAACATCCTGTTCCGCCCGGAGAGGGGCGCCCTGGCGCGCCCGCCCACGGTCGAGGCGGGCCGGCGGGCGCTCCTGGCTACCCGTGGGCGCCGGGTCCGCCCGGGCCTCGACGACAAGGTTCTCACCGAGTGGAACGCGATGGCGGTCGCCGCCCTCGCCGAAGCCGGCGCGGTGCTCGACCGGCCGGCGTGGGTCGAGACGGCGGTCGACGTGGCCGAGTTCCTGCTCGGGGAGCTGCGGCGGGGCGATGGACGGTGGTTGCGGAGCTGGCAGCACGTCTCGGCAGCAGACCGTGAAACGGCGCCGGACGGCGAGGGACCGGGCCAGGGCACGGGCACCGGCGTTCCGGCGGGGAGAAGCGGTCAGGCCCGCCATCTGGCCTACGCCGCGGACTACGCCTGGCTCGTGGAGGCGTTCACCCGGGTGGCCGAGGCGACCGGCCGGGCCCGCTGGATCGGCGAGGCACGCCGAGCCGCGGACGACCTCCTCCGCCTGTTCTCCGATCCCGACCAGGCCGGCTTCTACACCGCAGGGTCCGACGCCGAGGTGCTCATCGCCCGCCCCATGGACACCTACGACGGCGCCCTGCCTTCGGCCAACTCGGTGGCCGCCCTCGCACTGCTCCGGCTGGCCGCCCTCACCGGAGAACGGTCCTATCGGGACCGGGCGGAACAGCTGCTGGCGGTCATGGGCCCGGCCCTCGCCACCGCCCCGACCGCCTTCTCGACGATGGTGTCGGCGGCAGACCTGTCCTCGGAGGGCATCACGGAGGTGGCCGTCACGGGGACGCGACCCGACCTGGTGGCGACCGTGCGGCGCGCCTACCGCCCCGAGGTGGTGCTGGCGTGGGGCGAGCGGTACGACTCCCCCCTGTGGGAGGGCCGCGACGGGGAGGGCGACGGGGGCCTCGCCTACGTCTGTCGGGAATGGGCCTGCCAGGCGCCCGTCGCCGAGCCCGCGGCGCTGGCCGCCAGCCTCTGAGCCGACCGGCCCTCCCCCGGCGGGATCCACCGATCGGGGTCCACGGACTGCCAACATGACCCCCGACCATGCGCACGGCGGCCCGGAAGTTCAGTGGCAATGGAGTTCGGGGGTGACGAGTTCGGGGGTGGCGAGTTCGGGGGTGACGAGCACAACCGCCCCTGACTTTCGAGGCCCGGTTCCTGACCTGCCACGCCTCGAGGTCACTCCCGGCACCGTCCTGAAGCTGATGGTCCTGGCCTCCAGCGGGAACCAGTGCGCCGGCGTGGACCTGGCCACCGGCGTGCTCGTAAGGGCCTGGTCGGCAGTTCGTCCCCATCGGCGGCCCAGGGTCTACGACGTGATCGAGGTGACCATCGCCCCGGATTGGGATGCCGTCCCCGACCCGAGCGCCCCAGAGGCCTTCGCCGTCCTGCGCGCTCCCGAGGTGGTCGGGCGCGTCAAGGCGAAGCGTGCGGAGCGGCTACTGCGACCCCTGAGCCATCCCCCGAACGAGCCGCTGCTCGGATTCCGGGCGCCGGTCGTCCCCTTCTACGAGCGCAAGCCCGACCGGCCGTCGATCGCCCTGGTCGAGCCGCAGGGCCGGATCGGCCTCTACCGCCGACCCAACTACCTCGTGTGCCGGTTCGTCTGGCAGGGCATGGTCCAATCGTTGCCCTGCCTGGATCGCCGGGTGGCGGGGATGATGGACCGCGAGGGGCGGACCGTGGCGAAGGGCGGCCGCGGGGACCGACTGGTGGTGGCCCTCACCCCGCCGATTGAGGGCCGCTGCCACAAGGTGGTCCAGGCGGTTCTGCCTCTCCCCTGAGGGCGGCCTCAGAGGCTCAGCGGGAGGAGCTGAGGCTCAGGAGGAGTAGCGGGAGACGAGGTCCTCGGCCATCCCCCAGCCGAAGCCGATCAGCACGTCGTGGCGCTGCTCGTCAAGCGGCTCGAAGAGGGCGGTCACCGCGCGATCGACCTTCTTGGCGTCGGGAGCCTCGTAGTCGAACACCCCGGCGGGCGAGCCATCGCCGGTGACGACAAAGGTCCGGTCGTCGATCCGGCCCTCGGCGCCGAAGCGCTTCGCCAGTCGCCGGCTCCAGGCCCGCTCCTCACCACTCGGCTTGTGGGCGGGACGTGGGCAGACGTCCGCGAGCGTGGCGAAAGCGGCGAAGGCGCCGGCATTCAAGAAGCGA
>WQVT01000289.1 GCA_009785715.1 Acidimicrobiaceae bacterium
AGCCGCTTGCGGCCGTAGATGTCCGACAGCTTCCCGAACATCGGGGCGGCGATCGTGGACGTGATCAGGAAGGCCGTGGTGACCCAGGCCTGCGCCGACAGGCCGTTGAGGTCGTTGCCGATGGTCTTGATGGCGGTCGCCACGATGGTCTGGTCGAGGGCGGCCAGGAACATGCCGAGCACCAGCCCGGCCAGGATGGTCAGGATCTCGCGGTGGGAGAGCTCCCCGTCCGCGTGGCGCTGCGTCGTGGTGGCGGTGGCGGCGGTCACAGCGTGCGACCCCCGTCCGACCCGGTCACGCCGGCGAGTGCGCGACTCGACGCGGGGACGCGCTCGCGCATCCACGCCCCATGGGTCCGGTCGTACGAGGCGGTGAAGCGCTCGACGAACCCGGCGAAGCGCCGCAGGTCCTCGGCCGTCCAGCCCGCCAGCACCTCCTCGAAGAACTGCTGCCTGCCCTGCTCGTGCTCGGCGATCACGGCTCGGCCGGCCTCCGTCACCACGAGGAGGCTCGCCCTGCCGTCCAGCTGGTCGGCCCGACGCTCGAGGAGGCCGCGCCCGACCAGGCCGGCCACCTGGCGGCTGACGGTCGAAAGGTCCGACTGGACGCTGGCCGCCAGGGCACTGGCGCGCATCGGCCCCTCGTCCGCGATCGTGCGAAGCAGGACCTGGGTCGCTGACTCGACATCATTGCCCGCCGCCGCCAGCAACCGGGCCTTCGAGCGCCGCACGGTTCGCAACAGCTCGATCACCGAGTCCGCCACCCGGGCAACATCCTCGCCCCCGGCGAGATCCGCCGCCACGCCGGCAGCCGCCACGTTCCGCGTCCGCGCCGGCCGCGCCTGTTCGCGCTCACCCATTCCGTCGTCCTTTAGGCATGTCATTAGTTGTACACGACAACTGCCTGCTATAGGCAATCATTTTTCGCGCCGCCGCTTGCCGACGTGGACCCGGAGTGTCCCCGGTCTCGTGTCCCGGCTCTCCGGGTCCGCCGGCTGCTACGGTCCCATCCGGGCCGCCGGTGCGCTGCGCCGGTGGGACACCCAGCAAGCCAATACCACGACGCGGGGGAAGCCGGTCAGAAGCCGGCGCTGGTCCGCAACCGTAGGTGGCAGGCCCCCCGGGGCAAGCCACGAGCCGGGATACCTGAGCCGTGGGAGTCCCCTTTCTGTCGAGACACTATTCGGGGGGTCGGTGGCTCTCCACCATGGTGGCGGCGCTTCCGGTCCCATCCCGAGAAGCGAGCACTCCATGACCTCTCTTCGGCGCCTCATGACCCTCGGCCTCCTCCCTTCGCTGGCCACCCTCGGAGCCCTCCTCCCCGCCACCGTCTGGACGGCCGCCCCGGCAACCGCCCTGCCGGGCGCCGCCGTCTCCCCCGCCGTGGAGGCGGCCGCCTGGCTGGAAGGCCGGGTGGGGCCCGGGGGCTTCGTCCCGACCAGCTCCGGTGCACCCGACCTGTCCGCCACCGCACAGGTCGTGCTGGCCCTGGCCTCCGCCAACTTCCAGCTGACGGGTGCCGCCCAAAGGGGCCTCGGCTTCCTGGAGGGCAACGTCGATCGGTACGTGACGGTCAGCGGCTCCGATGGTCCGGGTCAGCTGGCCCTCCTGATCCTCGACGCGGAGGCGCTCGGTGCCAATCCCCGCTTCTTCGGCGGCACCAACCTGGTGGCCCGGCTGCAGGCCACGGAGCAGACCGCCGGGAGCGATGATGGGCTGTTCGGGACGCAGGCGCAGGTGACCAACTTCTCGGCCGGTGGCTACCAGCAGGGCCTGGCGCTTGCGGCCCTGGCCGGGGCCGGGGTGCATGCGAATGCCGCGGCGATCCGCTGGCTGGTCGACGAGCAGTGTCCGGACGGCGGATGGACGAGCCCGGACAACGCGTCCAACCCCTGCACCGGTACGCCCGCCAACTCCGCCGGCCCGGACACCAACTCGACGGCGCTCGCCATCCAGGGCCTGGCCGCCCAGCAGGCCCTGGGTGGGACCACGGAAGCCAGGGCGACGGCCTTCCTCCGGTCGGCCCAGGATCCGGACGCCGGCTGGTCGTTCTTCCCGAACACGGCGGCCACCCCCGGCGTCACCGACCCGAACTCCACCGCCCTGGTCATCCAGGCCCTGCTCGCGACGGGGATCTCGTCGGGCGCTCCGGCGTTCGCCCGCGGCGCGGCCACCCCCATCTCGGCCCTGCTTTCCTTCCAGTTGCGGTCGGGAATCGACGCCGGAGCGTTCCTCTTCCCCGGCCAGACCGGCGCCAACCTGGTAGCCACCTACCAGGCGGTCCCGGCGCTGGCCGGCCAGGCCTTTCCCTTGCCCTCCCCGGCCCCCTATCAGCAGGTGGCGTCCGACGGCGGCATCTTCACCTTCGGGGGCGCCCGGTTCTTCGGCTCCACCGGCGCCATCCGGCTCAACAAGCCCATCGTCGGGATGGCCCCCACCCCCGACGGCCGCGGCTACTGGCTGGTCGCGTCGGACGGCGGCATCTTCAGCTTCGGCGACGCGCGGTTCTTCGGATCGATGGGCGGCATGCACCTCAACAAGCCGATCGTCGGCATGGCCGCCACGCCCGACGGCCGCGGCTACTGGGAAGTCGCCTCCGACGGCGGCATCTTCACCTTCGGCGACGCCCGGTTCTTCGGCTCCACCGGCGCGATGCAGCTCAACAAGCCGATCGTTGGGATGGCACCCACCCCCGACGGTCAGGGGTACTGGATGGTCGCCTCCGACGGCGGCATCTTCTCCTTCGGCGACGCCCGGTTCTTCGGCTCCACCGGCGCGATACCCCTTAACAAGCCGGTCGTCGGCATGGCCGCCACCCCCGACGGTCAGGGGTACTGGATGGTCGCCTCCGACGGCGGCATCTTCACCTTCGGCGACGCCCGGTTCTTCGGCTCCACCGGCGCGATACGCCTCAACAAGCCGGTCGTCGGCATGGCCGCCACCCCCGCCGCCCGCGGGTACTGGCTCGTCGCCTCGGACGGCGGCATCTTCAGCTTCGGTGACGCGCCGTTCTCCGGCAGCACGGGCGGAACCCACCTCAACCAACCCATCGTCGGGATGTCCGGCACCTGGCTCGGCTGACGCCGCGGGATGTCTCGAGGAGCTGGGCAAAGGTCGCTCGGATGGGGTTTTCGGGCCGCGGCGCGCCACAGCCTGCTGGCCGTCGCCCTGCTGGCCGTCACGTCCGTACCGTTCGGCACGGCTGCCTCGGCCGCTGCGCCCGGCGCCCTGCCCATCGCCGACTGCACTGCAACCGCCGGGGTGCTCGTGGCGGTCGACTTCGCCAGCTTCGGGGGCGCCGTCGAGCGGGCGTGCGTGGCCAACCCCGCCACGGGTCAGGCCGCGCTCGTCGAGGCCGGCTTCTCGCCGGCTCCCGTCACCAGCCTGAGCGGCTTCTTCGTCTGCAGCTTGACCGACCCCGCGACGGGCATGGCCGAGCCGCAGAGCCCTTGCGTCAACACGCCACCGGCAACCGCCTACTGGACCTACTGGCACTGGCTTCCGGGCTCCCCGACGTGGACCTACAGCTCCTCCGGAGCCGGGAGCTACCTACCGTGCCAGGGCAGCATCGAGCTGTGGGCCTTCGGCTCGACCTCGACCGCCGCGGCCACCGCCGCCCTGAAGGCCAGCCTTCCCCCTCCGACGGCGATCCGCAGCTCCGCCACCGCATCGACGCCGGCGCCCGGCTGCCCGACCACGTCACCGCCGCCCGCTCCCCCACCCCCCGCGCCGGGAACGACCGCTCCCCCGCCGGCGACGCCGCCGGCGACCGCCGCCCCCGCCGGCCCCGCGCCGGCCGGCACGGCCCCACCGACCCCGACGACGGCCCCCGCACCTGCGCCTACCCCCACGAATGCCGCACCGCCCGGGGCGACGGGCGGTGGACCGCCGGCTCCCACGGCGAGTGCCTCGCTGCCGTCCGCCCCGTCTCCCACGACGGCGCCGGGCCCGAGCGCCGCCGCCGGCCCGACCACGGTCCCTGCCCGGGCGCCCACGGCGACCACCGCGCCGGGGCCGCCCACCACCCACGGCACCACTCCGACGCCGACGTCGTCCTCCTCGAGGGCCCCGTCACACCGCCGGCTCCGTGGAGGCAGCGTGCCCGTTGACCGACCCTTCGGAGGGAGGCCGGTACGCATCGCCGACGTGCCCACGTCCCCGAACCGCGGCGGCCATTCCGGGTCGCCGGTTGCCCTTTTCGTCGGCGTCGGCCTGGTCGTGATCCTCGGTGCCGGCGGGGGGATCCTCGCCTGGCGCCGGCGGCGAGGAGCGCAGGTATGACGGGGCACCGCCACCGGCCGCGGCTGCCCCGGGGGCTGCACCCCATGGCCTGGTGGGTCTGGGCCCTAGGGCTGGCCGTGGCGGCCAGCCGCACCACCAACCCCATCCTCCTGGCACTCCTGATCGCCACGCTTGCACTGGTGGTCAACGCCCGGC
>WQVT01000290.1 GCA_009785715.1 Acidimicrobiaceae bacterium
ATATCTGACTGGGGCGGTCGGCACCGCAGGCGGCAGGAGGAAACCCGATGCACGCACGAGATGACAGCTCTATCTCCTCCCGCTCCGGGTGGAGGCGCCTGATCACGCCGTGGGAATACCGGCACCTCCGTGCCGTCGGGAGCGTGCGCTTTGCCGCTGGCGGGTTTCAGCTCGGCATCGGCGTCGTTCTGCTCGGTCTCGGTCGTCGCTCCGAAACCGACCAGGATCGGCGCAAGTGCTTCGGGTGGGGAGCGTACTTCCTGGGGATGGCCGCCGTGCAATTCCTGGGCGGCTGCATGGATATGGTCGCCGACCGACCCACGGCTCCCCGAGCCTGAGTTCGGCCCGATCCCGCGGAACCCCTGCACAGCGATCGACTTCAGGAAAACGCGTGCCGACCAGGCTGCCGGCGGCGGACCGCCCCCCTCTGGCCCGCCGCCGCGCAGCACTTCGGTGATCAGGCTCGCGACCTGATCCGGAACATTGTCGTCTCGAAGCTTCGCGGCGATGATCTCCGCGACTCCGCCCCCTGGCTCTCCCATAGCAAGTCAGAAAACTACAACTGATCTGTTTCCTCGCACACCCCGCCATGAGGGAAAAGATCGAGCTGATTTTGACCGCGCACAGGCGGCATTGCTCACATCACGAGAGAGTCGACCGCGGCCGCGACCTGGTCCGGGGACGAGATCATTGTGAGGTGCTCCCCCGGCACCGAGACCGGCGTGGGCGCGCCGATGTCCTTGGCGGCCTCGGCGGCGTCGGACGTGGACATCTGCGGGTCGCTGGCGCCGTAGACCACAAGCTTGGGGACCTGCACCCGGCGCAATGCGGCGAACTGGGCGTCAGTCATGCTCGTGATCCCGTGCTGGAGCGTGTACGCCAGCTCCCCGTAGAACCCGGGCTGCTGCAGCGGCTCCACCCACGTTTGCACGCCAGCGGCGGACAGCGCCGGGCAGGTCGGCCCGCACTGCGCGTTGTACAGGTCCCTGACCAGCCAGTCCTGGCTGAGGGCGATGCGCAGTAGGGATGTCCGGTACGGGTTGATGAGCAGGTAGCCGAGCCACTGCGGCCCGCTCAGCGGTGTCGCGTCCCCGTCGAGGAAGACCACGCCGTGCACGTACTGGGGACCGCCATCCACCGCGGCAATGCCGACCACGGCGGCGCCGGCCGAATGCCCGACCAGGATCGGAGCGTTCGCGCCGGTGAGCCCCATCGCATCCAGGAACGCGAGCAGTTGCGCCGACTCGTGGCTGGCGTCATAGGGCGGGCTCGGCGTGCTGTAGCCAGTGCCCGTGAGGTCGATCGCATACACCCGGTGGTGGGCGGCGAGAACCGGGCCGAGCTGGTCGAACGTGTCCGCGGTTTCGAAGGCGCCGGGGACCAGGACGATCGGGATTCCGGTGCTGCCCCATTGCAGGTAGCGGGTGTCGAAGCCGCCGCCCGACGCCATCAACAGCCCGCTTGGCCGGGGCGCGGGGCCGTTGGTGATGACGTTGTAGCCGAAGCTCGCGGCGGTGAGCGCCACGACGAGAATGACCCCGATTGCCAGGATCCAGCGCACGACGCGCCACAGCGGCCGGCGCCGCGTCGGTCTGGGGTTGTCTCCGGCGAGGAGTCCTAGCAGGTCGCCGGACGACTGAGAGTCGCTCATCGCGACTTCAGCCTAACGACCCCAAACGGGGCCCCGCCGGAAGCGGGGCCGCCGCCTTGCGACGGGCTACGACGTCGCCGAGCCGAGCCTGGATCGTGCTGAGAACCGACCAGCATCGGTCCAGGTCGTCGGCGGGGAGGTCACCGAGGAGATCGTGGGCCAGCCCCTCGTAGTTGTCGCGGAGGGTCTCGAGTGCGGCCTCCGCCGCTGGTGTGATCGCGATGATCGTGGCCCGCCGGTCCTCCGGGTGCGGGGAGCGGGTAACCCAGCCGTCCGCCTCGAGCGCGTCGATCAGGCCGGTTACCGTGCGGGGGGAGATGCCGAGCCGCTGGCTCAGCGCCCGCATCACCACCGGTCCCGACTCCTGTAGCGCCCACAGCACGCGGCCCCGCGCGAAACCCATGCCGTACTCCCGCGCGCCGAGATCAAGGAGCTCGGTGAGCTGCGGCGCGAGCCGGAAGAGCCGCCCGACGATGCTAACCGCCATATCGGCGTCACCAGGATCGGTGCCGACAGAACCGAGGGCTGCCTCGACATCGACGCTTGCTGAGTCAGGCATATGGTCCGGTGGCCTCACTAACTGATAGCCTCACAATGTGAACGATCTTACTCCGGCCATCGAGGTTTCCGGGGTACGCAAGGCGTTCGGTCAGGTAACGGCGCTAGACGGCGTCGACCTCAGCGTCGCGCCGGGGTCGCTCACCGCGCTCCTCGGGCCGAACGGGGCAGGCAAAACCACCCTGGTCCGGATCATCGCCACGCTTTCCCGGGCCGACGAGGGGCGAGTTCGCGTGCTCGGGTTCGACGTCGCCGCGCAGCCGAAGCAGGTGCGGGCGCGCATCGGTCTCACCGGCCAGTTCGCGGGACTCGACGACGGGTTGAGCGGGCGGGACAACCTCATTCTCATCGGCCGCCTGGCGGGACTCAGGCGCCGGCAGGCGGTGGAGCGGGCGGGGGAACTCGCGGCTACCTTCGGGCTCACGGACGCCACCAACAGGCTGGTCAGGACCTACTCGGGTGGCATGCGACGGCGGCTGGACCTGGCCGCGAGCCTGATGGCGCGGCCTGCGCTGCTTGTCCTCGACGAGCCCACCACCGGGCTCGACCCGGCGAGCCGTCAGCAATTGTGGACCGAACTCGGAGCACTGCGGGCGGCGGGCACCACCATGCTGCTCACCACGCAGTACCTGGAGGAGGCCGACCGGTTCGCAGATTTCGTGTACGTGCTGAACCACGGGACGGTCGTGGCGTCCGGCACGGCCGCGCAGCTCAAGGGGACCGGGTCACTCGACGAGGCGTTCCTCGCCTTGACCAGGGAGGGCGCGATATGACCATCGCCATCGCGACCGAAGCTCCGACTGCGGCTATCCGATTGCGTGCGGTCCGAGACAGCGGCCTCATCGCCGGGCGCAACCTCCGGGTGCTGCGCAAGAACCCCGGCCGGATGCTCTATCCCCTTGTGCAGCCGCTCATTCTGCTCGTCATGCAGGTATCGGTGTTCGGCAATCTGGCTCTCGCGGGCCATGCTTCGGGGACAGTGGGGATGTCCTACCGGGAGTTCCTCATCCCGGGCATCATCATCCAGAACGCTGCGCTCACCGCCCCGACCACCGGCTTGGCCTTGCTGCGGGACGCCGGCAGCGGGCTGGCCGACCGGTTCAGGTCGCTGCCGGTGTCGCGCGCGGCGGTGCTCGCCGGGCGGCTCGGCTCCGACGCTGTCGTGTTCACCGTGCAGGCCATGCTCCTTCTGCTCGTGGCGGCGCCGCTCGGCTTCCGGGTGCACACCGGACTGCCGGGCATGCTGGCGATCACCGGCGTCACGGTGGTGTTCGGGCTGTCTGTCGCGGTGCTTTCCGCGTGGCTGGCGCTGCTCATCAATGACGCCGAGACGGCCGAGCGGACCCTGTATTTCCCGGCGATCGCGATCGCGTTCATCAGCTCCGCGTTCGTCCCGGTCGGCTATCTCGCCGGCTGGATGCAGCCGATCGCCCGGGTCAACCCGGTCACCGGGGCCGCGGCCGTCATCCGGTCGATGGCTACCGGGGGAGGGCTCGCCGTCCCGCTCCTGGAGTTGGCGTGCTGGGGCGTCTTCCTGTTCCTGGTCCCTGGTTTCCTGGCCGCCCGCCGCTGGCAGTCACAGAACTGACGCGAGTCTGGCATCCAGAACGGGCCCGTGAGGCTACGGCTTCAGTGGCGGGTTGGCGGGGTCGAGGAGGCGGTGCTGGCTGAGCCATTGGTACAGCGGGGTGGTGGCGGGGTGGTGGCCCCAGGCGTGGTCGCCGGTGGGGTCGTGGGTGCCGCCGAGGAGTTGCTGCTGGATGGGGGTCAGCGCGGTGAACCAGTCGGCGGTGCGGGCGGCGGTGACGTCGTCGCGGCTGGCGGTCCACCGGTAGGTGTAGCCGAAGAAGACGGCCTTGCGGGTGTGGCCGGAGTAGTTGCGGGACCGGGTGTGCCAGATCCGCCGGTCGAAGAACACCGCGTCGCCGGGTCGGGCGGTGACCTCGATGGCGCCTTCGGGGTCGCGCCAGGCGATGTCGCGGCGGGGCGGGCCGTCGATCCAGTTCACTGTGTGGCTGCCCGGCACGACCTTCAGGTTGCCGCGCCGGGGCGCGGAGACGTCGGAGAGCCAGTAGGCCACCTTGACCGACAGCCGGGGCCGGGGGGTGGTCTCGATCTCGCGGTTTTGCCGGCCGCCGTCTTGGTGCCAGTCGAACCGGAACGGCAGGTCGACGGCGATGGGCGGGTGCACGTCGAGGTGGGAGTGG
>WQVT01000291.1 GCA_009785715.1 Acidimicrobiaceae bacterium
ACCCGGGCCCGCCGCCTGCGCGTCCCACTCCTTCTGCAGGGCTCCCTGCTCGAAGTTGACATCGAGGAACATCAGGTCACCTACCGCCTGCGAAGCGGCAATCCGGTGACCGCTTACCACCACGGGCAGGGATTCACCGTTTCGGTGGGTTCTCCGACCTCGTTCGAAGGTCGGTACCAGACCACCGACCGCCTCCGGCCTGAGTCGTCCGTTTCTGGTTGAGGGTCAGCCTCGCCGCCCGACGCCACGGGGGATGGGCCGCCGGCGCGAATAGGTTGGCGCAGGAATCGTGGAGGGCGAGGGGGTCGCAGGTGCTCGAGCCGGAGTCTGAGGTCAACGCGGGCCATCGCGCGACGCCCACCATCAGCCGGACCTTCGCCCGCTGGGCGGCCGGGCTCACCTACGAGGACCTGCCGGCCGAGGTCGTCGACAAGGTCAAAGCGCTCGTGCTCTTTCACCTCGTCGCCTGTCGCTTCGGCGCAGAGGACCGCCAGGCGCGTGAGCTGCTCGAGCTGGTGAAGGCCGAGGACGCGCGGGCGGACGGCGCAACGATCCTCGTCGACGGCGCACGCGTCACCCGCAGCGGCGCCGCACTTGCGAACTGCGAGCTCGCGCACGTCGCCGGCCTATGGGATTCCTTCCGGATGATCACCCACCCCGGCCCGGTGCTCATCGCCGTCGGGCTGGCGAACGCGGAGCTGGGCCGGAAGTCGGGCAAGGACCTCATCACGGCGCTCGCCGCCGGCTACGAGCTCGAGTGCCGGCTCGCGGAGGACTTCGTGCCGAGCGTCTCGGCGCAGGGCTTCCGGCCGGCGCCGATCTTCTCGACGATGGGTGCGGCGATGGTCGCCGGCAAGCTCCTCGACCTCGACGAGGACGCACTGGTGACGACCCTCGCCATCGCCGCGAGCAGCGCCTCAGGCCTCAACGAGCCGGGCCGGGTGGGTGGCGACGAGCGGGTCTTCCACGAGCCCAACGCCGCGCGCCAGGGCGTGTTCGCGGCGATGATGGCGAGCCTCGGTCACGCCCATGGCTCCGAGAGCGCGATCGAAGGCGACGCCGGCTTCTACAACGCCTACGCGGGGAGCCGGGAGGGCCGCCTCTCCTATGTCTTTCGGGGCCCGCGCCGGGTCGACCTCGCGTCGATCGCCGAGGGCCTCGGCGAGCGCTATCTGCTGACGAACGTGATGTTCCGTCTCTACGACACCTCGGGATACAACCAGCCGGTCATCGAGCTGATGACCGAGATGCGCCGCGACCACCTCATCGACCCTGAGGAGGTCGAGGACGTGACGATCTTCATGAACTACCTGGAGACCCTCTATCCGAGCCCCGAGTTCCCGCGCTTTTCCGACCCGAGCGTGCCCCGGGTCGGCTCAATCCAGTTCTTCTGCGCCTACGCGGCGGTGAACGGCGGCTACCCGGTCGTCGGCGGGGTGACCTTCGGCCCGCCCGGTGATGACCGCTTCGGCGACCGGGCCGTCATCGACTTCATGCGCGAAAAGGTCCGCCTCGTCGGCGTCCACGACCAGCCGATGTTCTCTCCCTCGATCACCGTGCGAACGCGCGACGGCAGGACGATCAACGAGAGCTATCCCTACGAGCGGATGGCCTGGGGCTTCGACGAGCTCGCCGGCCAGCTCGACCGCTGCACTCCCGGTCTGCCGGGCGGGGCGGCGTTCCTGGCCTCGCTGGCGGGCCTGACCCGCCGCCTTGATGAAATCGCCTCCATGGCTCCCCTCGTGGAGAAAACGGCCCCCTGAGAGGGCTATCCAGCGGGCAAAGGTCGTCAGATGAGTAACTCCTCGAGTTCGGCCCGGTCAGGCCCGGGGGAGGAGTACCGGGGGTTCGTCGACGCAACCTCGAGCACTCGTTCGAACGCCCCTTCTCGAGCGAGCACGTCGTCGGGCAGCGTGTGGCAGCCGATCACTTCGTGGAACCACTGGAGTACCTGGGGGTCGTAGTGCGCCGCCGAGGCGAAGGCACGCGGCCCCGCCACGCTCGGGTCGGAGGCGTCAAATGGGTCGTCCAGGCCCTGCATGAACGCATCGACCTCGGGGGCACGAAGGCGGTCGAAATCAACCGTCGAGGCATGCCATCTTGCGAGCCGCTCACGGGTCCGTCGCTCCCACTCGCTAGCGAGCTGGCCGGGGTCGTCGAGGTGCTCGGCTATGGCCGGCACCGTCTCGACGGCGTGCAGCAACCCCATCGTGACGCCCCGTCCGAGGGACGGGTTCGTGAAGCCCCAGGCGTCGCCGAGTGGGACGACCCCGGTGGCGCACGGTGTCCCGTCGACGACGAACTCGCGGGTGGCGTTGGTGCGCGCGGCCATCGAGCAAATATCGCCCTGGGCCTCGCCATCTGCCCAGTGGGCGTGGTTCGGCAGCGCCCGCAGAACCCGCGCGAAGGTCCTGGGATCTCGCACCTTGCGCATGTGCTTGTCCCTGGGCGAGTAGTAAAAGGTCACTGCCCACCATCCGTTGTCGCCTGGCACGGTCACGACCGAGATCGAACCGATCGCGCTCAACAGGTCGTCGCGCGGCTCGGGCGGTCTCGAGCCCCGGTAAAACTGGGTGGCGTAGACGAACCCGGCCTCGAAGGCGTGCTCCGGCGGACGGCGCCCGCCGACCGCTTCGATCATGGCCGACAGGGGCGAGCGACGCCCGGTCGTGTCCACCACGACGCTGGCGGCGATCGTTTCTCCCGACTGGGTGCGAACCCCGGTGACGTGCGGCACGCCCGGGATCGCCTCCGTACCGGTCACAAGGGCTGTAGCGGCCTGGCCATACCGGATCTCTATGCCAGGCGCGTCGCTCGCAGCAGCCGCGTACGCGAAGTCGATCAGGGGGCGCCGGCAGGTCGTCAGCGTCTCGAAACGGGTCCAGTCGAGGTCTGCGCTCGCCCCGCCGAACAGGCGCCGGGCCGCATCGACGGCGGGATTGAATCGGATCGCGCCGACCGCCTCCAGTTGAGCTGCGACCTCCGGAAGGTGGCCCTCCAGCAGCTCGCGCCCTCCGGCCGGGAGGATATGGACTTGCCGGAACTGGGGCACGCTCCTCCGGTCCCACCGTTCCCACGCCTTCTCGGGGTCGTCGGGTGGACCGTCGTCTCTGTCCAGGACGACGGTGTCGATGCCCTGCCGTGCGAGCAACATCGCCGTCGCCAACCCTGTGGGCCCGCTTCCCAATACCACGGCGCCAGCCATTGACCGTCTAGATCGCATCGGTACCGTGCGGGCGGAGGTCCAGCCCGGGAACGACATCGTTGAAGTCGAGGTTGAATCTCGGGTCGGGACGAAGGGTGTTCTCGCCGACCAGGAAGACCCGGACCCGGTGATCGCCGTCGACGTGGACCTTGCCGAACCCATCCTCATTGAGGAAATAGTCGGTCAGAACGAGTCGGTGGTCGCGCGTCAGGAGGCTGTCGTGGGGCTTGCCGTCGGGTCCGAGCTCGAGCTTGTCCAACAGACGCGGCCTGGCGGGGTTCGTGACGTCGAACATCGTGATCTCGCCGCCCCTCCTGGAGTCCATCGGGATGAAAAGGCGACGGCCGTCGGGGGAGAGGACCATCACCTGCGGGGAAGCGCCCGGGTCGATCGTGTTGAGGTTGTAGACGACGTGAGCCGTCCCGGCCCGGGCGTCGACGAGGTAGAGCAGCCCGTTGGCGAAGCCCGCGGTGTAGGCGAGCGGCTCCGGGTCGCGGGGTATGAACTTGATGTCCATCATCCCCGGGGCCCCCGGGATGGTGATCGTGCGGATGATCCTCCGTTCCGCGAAGTTCCACACCCGGATCGTCCCCCGCAGCACGACCGGCCCGGGGGTGCTGTCGAGGGTGCTGTGGAGGTCGACGAAGTCGCTGGTCACCATCAGGTTCCGGTCCCAGTCGATCGAGATCCCGTGGGGGTTGAAGCCGGGGGGAGGGTCGGTGGGCCACTCGTGGGTGACCTGCATCTTCGAGTTCAGCTCGACGACCCGACCCGGGCTGCCGCCCGTGGCCGAGCCCATGTCCGTCACGAGGAACCCGCCGTCGGGCAGCGGCCGGAGGTCGTCGGTGCCTCCGGAGAGAGGGGTCGACCGGCTGAAGAGGTACTTGGGATGGGCCGGGTCGGAGATGTCGAAGAAGAACAGTCCCGGCTGGTGGCGCAGAAACGAGAGGATCCCGCCGCAGGCGATCATGCGCATGTTGGCGGCGATCATGCAGTGATGAGGATCGTTGCCGATCCCTCCCGGCCCGGGAACCAGCGCCCAGCCCGTCACCTGACCGTAGTGGGGTGAGTTTCGGCGAAAATCGATGGCCGCCAGCCGGTCCGGTGCCTTGCGTGCCGCGTCGCCGAGCCATACATAGAGATAGCTCGTGCCGGCCATGTTCATGTCACCCATGATCTGCGCACTCATGTCGCCCATTCCCGACATCGCC
>WQVT01000292.1 GCA_009785715.1 Acidimicrobiaceae bacterium
ACCGCCCCCAGGCACTCGACCGCTCCCGACGGCGAGCCCGGCGTGTTCAGGATGATGGCCTGGCCGCGGATGCCGGCGACGCCGCGCGACAGCCGCCCGAGCGGGCTGGCGGCGCGCATCGCCTCGGCGAGCCCGGGCGCGGCCCGGGTGAGGATCTCCGCCGTCCCCTCGGGGGTGAGGTCACGGGGGGCGAAGCCGGTTCCCCCGGTCGTGACCACGAGGCCGGCGAAGTCCACGCACGCCTTGTGCAGTTCGCCGGCCACCGCGGCAACCCCGTCGGGGACCACGCTGCGGGACACCACCTCGAAGCCGGCGGCATCCAGCGCCTTCTCGAGCGCCTCCCCCGAACGATCCTCCCGGGTCCCGGCCATGACCCCGTCCGAGACCGTGACCACTTTGGCCAAGAGGCTCACGCGGTCGCCGCCTCGGCGACCCGGCGCAATTCGGCGGCGGCGGCGACCGGGTCGTCGTGACCGAAGATGGCGTTCCCGGCGACGAACACCTCGGCGCCGGCCCTGGCCACCTCCCCGACGGTCTCGGCATCGATGCCCCCGTCGACCTCGATCAGGACGTCGTGGCCGCCTGCGGCGATGGCCGCCCGGGCGGCGGCGACCTTGGGCACCACCTCGGCCATGAACCGTTGCCCGCCGAAGCCGGGATGAACCGTCATCACCAGGAGGAGGTCGATGTGCCCCAGCCACGGCTCGACGGCCTCGAACGGCGTCTCGGGGTTGACCGCCAGCCCGACCCCCAGACCGAGGTCGCGCATCTGCGCGCAGAGCTTGGCCGTGTCGCCCACCTCGACGTGTACCGAACACCGGTCCGCCCCGGCCTCCCGGAACGACCCGAGGTACTCGCCCGGGTTGGTCATCATCAGGTGGCAGTCGAGCGGCAGGCGGGTGTGGTGCCTGATGCTCTTCACGACGGGCGGGCCGATGGTGAGGTTGGGCACGAAGTGGCCGTCCATGACGTCGACGTGCAACCAGTCGGCCTGCGGAGTCACGGTAGTGATGTCGTCCCCGAGTGAGGCGAAGTCGGCGGACAGGATCGACGGCGCGAGTCGGACCATGGACGCAGGATACGCCCGGGGGTGTGACAGTCAGGCAGGCATCCGCAGGCGGAGCAGAAACATGCCGTCGGTTTCCGCCGCCTGCGGCAGGAGCAGCGCCCCCCGCCCGGCCGGGATCCACGGATCGCCGGGTGGGGCGAGGGGGGCGAGATCCCTGTGCTCGCTGGCCATCCACCGGTCGATCGCGCCCGTCTCGGCGACCGTCAGCGTGCATACGCTGTACACCAGGAGGCCACCGGGCCGGAGGAGGTCCAGCGCGGCCGCGAGGAGACGGCGTTGCAGCCCGGCGAGCCGCCCGACGTCTCCGGGCTGCACCCGCCAGCGAGCGTCCGGCCTCCGCCGGAGCACCCCGAGTCCCGAACAGGGGGCGTCGACCAGCACCCGGTCGAAGGACGCCGGCCGCCACGGCGGCGCGGTGCCATCGGCCACGACGGTGCTCACCGTCGCACCGAGGCCGAGCCGCTCCACGTTCGCCGCAACCACGCCCGCCCGCTCGGCGCCGACATCGGACGCCACCACGAGCGCCGGCTCCCCATAGGCCATGGCTGTGGCCTTGCCCCCGGGCGCGGCGCAGAGGTCCAGGATCCGCTCGCCGGGGGCGACGCCGACGAGGTCGGCGACGAACTGGCTCGCCTTGTCCTGCACGTATCCGTCGTCCCGGGTCGTGACGACCCCCGGCTTGTTCATCACCTCGAGCGCCGCCCGTGCGGGGCCCGGCCCGAGATCGGCCGCCAGTCGGGCAACGATCCAGTCCGGATAGCTCAGCTCCGTCGGTGGATCGGGCCAGCGGGGGCGCCCCCGAGCCTGGTCCGCGGCGACGCGCCGGAGCACCGCGTTGACCATCGTCCGCCCCGGGCCGCGCACCTCGTCGACCGTCGCCGACACCGCCGCGTGCGGCGGGACCCGCATCCACGCCAGCTGGTAGGCGCCGAGCCGGAGGGCGGCCCGCACCTCGGGGTCGGTGTGGCCGCGCACGTGGCGGTCGACGAGCCAGTCGCAGGCCCTGCGCATCCGGCAGGTGCCGTAGACGAGCTCGGTCGCCAGCGCCCGGTCCCGGCTGTCGAGCTTGGAGCGGCCGAGAGCACCGGGAACGACGACGTTCGCTCTCCCGCCCGCGTCGATCTCGAGCAGGCAATCGAGCGCCAGTCTCCGAGCGGTGGGCGGCGCCTTCATCACGCCCCGAGATGCTCGCCCGGCTGCGGTCTGGCTCCCCGGAACCAGTCCTTGGCCGTCAGTCGACCTTTGCCCTCCGGTTGAACCTCCCCGAGGGTGAGGGTACCGAGCCCCGTCCCGGCGACCAGCGTCCCGTTGATCTCGTTCAGCTCCCCCGGGGCGAGGCCCGCGTCGGTGGCGGGCTCCCCGCTCAGCACCAGCAGCCGGCGACCTCGGAAGGTCGTCCACGCCCGGCCGATCCGTACCACCCGCGCCACCTCGACCGCCGGATCCCCCCAGCGCAGACGGCGGTCCTCCGGCGTCAGCTTGTGGGCGTAGGTGACCGGGCCTTCCTGCGGCTCTGGGGTGCCGAGGCCCGTCGCCAGGGCGTCGACGAGCATCGCCGAGCCGGCCACCGCCAGCCGCTCCGACAGCTCGTCGGCGGTCTCCCCGTCGCGGATCGGCGTCTCGATCCGCCGGTACACCGGCCCGGTGTCCAGTCCCTCGCAGAGCGCCATCAGGCACACCCCGGTGGTCGCGTCGCCGGCGAGGATGGCCCGCTCGACCGGAGCGGCACCGCGCCACCGCGGCAGGAGCGAGAAGTGGAGGTTGACCATCGGCACGCGCCCGAGCACGCGTGCAGGGATGAGCCGGCCGTAGGCGACCACCACGCCGAGCTCTGCCCCGGCCTCGATCACCGCGTCGGGTGATTCGGCGACAGGGAGACCGGCGCGGATCGCCGTCGCCTTCACCGGGCTGGGTGTCGCCGGCCCACGCCTCCCTCGGCGGGCGTCGGCCCGACTGACCACGACCGTCACGTCGTGTCCCGCCTGAAGGAGCGCTTCCAGGCTGACGACGGCGGTGTCGGGCGTGCCGAGGAAGGCGAGCTTCAGGGAGTCACTCCCTCGGCCCGGCGACGGAGCTCCCGTAGCGCATCCTTGCGTTGGGAGGCGTCGAGCCGTTGCAGGAGCAGCACGCCGTCGAGGTGGTCGAGCTCGTGCTGGAGGCAACGCGCTTCGATGTCGTCCGCCTCGATCGACACCTCGCTCCCGTCGAGATCCCACCCGGTGATGTGGATCTCCTTCGGTCGCACGATCGGGAAGTACAGCCCGGGGATGGACAGGCACCCCTCTTCGAACTCCGCCTCGCCGCGCGTCTCGACGACGGTGGGGTTGATCACGGTTCGCAGGACCTCGTCCTCGAGCTCGTAGATAAAGAGGCGCTTCCCGACCCCTACCTGCGGGGCGGCCAGGCCCAGTCCGTTCGCCTCGTACATCGTGTCGGTCATGCGCTCGACCAGCCCGGCGATCCGGCCATCGATATCGGCCACCTCGGTGGCGGCCTGGGTGAGCACGGGGTCGCCCCAGAGACGGAGCTGGTAGGAAGGCATGTTCTCCAGGGTACCGGTAGGCGTAGGTTGGCCAGGGTGCCCACCGGTCACTACTTCGACGCCTCGCCGGGTGCGCCGAGCCGCCCGTCGCAGGTCGAGCTTCGCCTCCCGGACGCGGTGGCCTCGCTCACGGTTGACCGTGGCGTCTTCTCGGGCACCCGGGTGGACCCCGGAACCGTGGCGCTTCTGCGCGCCGAGACCGTCGTTGCCCCCGCCGGCCATTTGCTCGACCTGGGCTGCGGCTACGGGCCGATCGCCTGCACCCTGGCACGCCGGGCGCCGGGGGCGACGGTCTGGGCGGTGGACGTCAACCAGCGAGCCCTCGCGCTGACCCGCGCCAACGCCGCCTCCCTCGGCCTCACCAACCTCGTGGCGGCAGATCCCGACGGCGTCCCCGGCGACGTCACCTTCGCGGAGATCTGGTCGAACCCGCCGATCCGCATCGGGAAGGAAGCCCTCCACGAGCTCCTCGACGGCTGGTTGGCACGCCTTGTGCCAGAGGGCCGGGCGCTGCTCGTCGTGCACCGGCACCTGGGCGGCGACTCGTTGGCCGACTGGCTCACCGGCGCAGGCTGGGTGGTCGCACGACGGGCGTCCAAGCAGGGCTACCGCGTGCTCGAGGCGCGTCGACAGCGACTCTCCAAAAGACAGTGACCCGCCAGTTGGGACCCACCGATCTGAAGCGGCTCCACCGCGAGTGGAACCACCGCAGCACGGGCCGGGTGGCGCTGCTCTTCGACGGGCTTTCCTCCCCGTTCAATGTGGGGGCGATCACCCGAACCGCCGCCGCCTACCG
>WQVT01000293.1 GCA_009785715.1 Acidimicrobiaceae bacterium
CCGCCCCCGCTGTCCCCCCGGGGGCCCCCCGGAGGGGAACCGGGGGCGGACCGGCGACCAGGGGGGTGGTTGGTCGGGCCCTTGGCGGGGGGGGGGGGGGAGGGGGGGGGGGGGGAGGGGGGGGGGGGGGGGGGGGAGGGGGGGGGGGTGGGGAAAAGGGAGAGGGGGGGGTAAGAGGGAGTGGGGGTGACAGAGAGTGAGGGGGTGACAGAGAGTGGGGGTGACAGAGAGCGAGGGGGTGCCAGAGAGTGGGGGGGGGCGGGCGGGGGGGGGGGGGGGGGCCAGGGCGTCGGGGTCGAACCCGGGGCCCGAATCACAGACCTGGACTTCGAGCCGGTCCTGGCCCTCGACGATGCGGACCCCCACGAGATCCGCCGTCCCCATCCGGCGATGGGCCTCGATGGCATTCGTGCAGGCCTCGGACACCGCCAGCTTGAGATCGCTGACCCGGTCGTCCGCCAGCGCCCGGCGGGCGGCGGCCAACGAGGAGACCACCAGCCGGACGATTGCGATGAACTCCGGCTGCGCCGGGATCTCGAGTTCGAGGACCGTGTCCACCGCGACCTGTCAAGCCGCTGTCGCGGCGTCCACCGAGTCGTAGATCGAGAACACCTTCGTCAGGCCGGTGATCTCGAACACCTTCAGGATCCGGCTCTGGGTGCACACGAGCTCGAGGTCGCCGTCGTGGCTGCGGAGCCGTTTCAGCCCACCGACCAGGACCCCGAGGCCCGTCGAGTCGAGGAACTCGACGCCCTCGAGGTCGACGATCACCCGCCGGTGGCCCTGGCTGACGAGCTCGACGAGCCGCTCCCGCAATCGTGGAGCGGTGTACACGTCGACCTCGCCTTTGACGGCCAGCACGGTGTGCGGCGACCGACTCTCGTCGACTTCCAGACCGAGCTGCTCCATGAACGTCCCTTCCGTGTGCCGCGCCCCGGGTGTCCCCTGAAAAGGCGTTATCGGCCAACCCTACCCGTCTATCCCTCCTGATAGTGCGGGCAGATCCTCTGCGGCGGGTGGCGCCACCGCCAGGGAACGAACCCGTTCCCCCAAATTCACGGCGTGGTCACCCAACCGTTCGTAGAACCGGCCCACGAGCGCCATGTCCATCGCGATGGGCAACTCGCTCTCGCCATTCGCCAGCTCCGCGATCAGCGCCACGTGCAAATCGTCCATCTCGTCGTCCCGGCGGATAACCGCATCCACCTTCACCAGGTTCCGCTCCGTCCATGCCTCACCCATCAGCTGCCACATCTCGGTGGCGAGGGCGCCCATCCGCTCGACCCGGCCTCGGGTCCGCGGCGTCAGCTTCTGGCCGATGCCGCGGGCGCCCCGCCGCGCGATGTGCTCCACCAGGTCGTGGCTGCGCTCGAGCTCGGGCACCAGCCGGACGACCGCCAGGAAGTACCGCAACTCGCTCGCCACCGGCCCCTGGAGGGCGATCAGATCGACGATGATGTTCTCGCATTCCCGGTACAGCTCGTCGATCACGATCTCCCGGGCCGCCAGCGTCGACGCCACCGAGACGTCACCGGAGAGCAGGGCCTCGGTGGCGGCCGGGATGCCGTCGATGACCAGGGCGAAGATGTGGCGGACCTTTCCTTCGACCACCCTCATCTGCTGGTGGTAGTCGACGCGGAGCTCATGAGGATCGTCCTCGGCCACCTCACGGACACTACGCGCCGCACCGTAGAGTGAGGCAATGGAGGCCGCCTTCTTCGACCTCGACAAGACGGTGATCGCCAAGGCGTCGATGATGGCCTTCGGGCGCGCCTTCCACCGCGAGGGTCTGCTCGGGAGGCGGGCGCTCGTCAAGGGCCTCTGGACCCAGCTCCTGTTCGTCCGCTTCGGGGCCGGTCCCAAGCGCCTGGCGCGGATCCGGCGCTCCGCGCTGGCGACCACCAGAGGCTGGGAACAGGCGCACGTCCGGCGGATCGTCGAGGAGGGGGTGGGCGAGATCCTCCCGGCGATCACCTACGCCGACGCCGTCGCGCTGATCGACGAGCACCGCAGGGCCGGGCGGCGCGTCTACATCGTGTCGGCGGCCCCGGCCGAGATCGTGGAGCCCCTGGCCTTTCATCTGGGTGTTCACGAGGCCATCGCCACCCGGGCGGTCGTGGACGAGCGGGGCCGCTACACCGGTGAGACCGAGCAGTACTGCTACGGCCCGGCCAAGGCCACGCTGATCCGGGAGCTCGCCCGGCGCCGGGGCATCGACCTCAGCGCATCATGGGGTTACTCGGACTCCGCCACGGACCTGCCGATGCTCGAGGTGGTCGGGCACCCGGTCGTCGTCAACCCCGATCGCGTGCTGCGCCGCGTCGCGCACATGCGTGGCTGGGAGATCCGCCGCTTCGAGCGCGTTGTCGGGGTGCGGGCCGAATCCGCACCTCAGGAACACCGCTGGCTCGCACCGGGACTCGCCGCGGCGGCGGTCGGGTCGGGAGGCGCGATCTGGTGGGCGGCCCGCCGGACTCTTCGCTGAGAGCTGGAAGACCCCGGCGGGACGCTGGGCTTAACCCCGCAGCTTCCTGGCCGCGAAGACCGACAAGCCGACGAGGACCGCAAGGATAAGGAGCTTCTTCATCGCACGAAGGCTAGCGAAGCCTCGCTCCTGGCACGGGGACCCGGCGCGAATCGCCCGGTCAGGCCAGCAGGAGCTTCTCGAGGGTTGCCATGGCGGCGGCCGCCTCGTCGATGGCCTCCTCGCAGGTGAGGAGGGAGTGGACAAAGGACTCGCCTTCCGCCCGGTCCACCTCGAGGTCCGCCTCGACCTGGCTGAGGGTACGGCGGGCGGGCGCGTCCGACACCAGGCTCGTCAATGCCCGGTACGTCGCGTAGGAGGCACCGAGGCGCGGGAGGGCCACCCGGTAGAGGCCCGCAAGGAGCCCGACCGGACCGAGGGGCGCAGGAGATCCGTTGTCCTCCCGGGGGGCACAGGAGCTGAGTGAGCGGTAGAGGGCCGCCACGCCCGGCGACTCCGGCGCCACCAGTTCCTCGCGGTCCACCTGGGCGAGCACGGGGAGCCGCTCCCACCACTGCTGGCCGCGCCAGGCGGCGTGCGCCGCATGGCGGTCCACCAGGATCTTGGAATCCGCGCTGGCGAGGACGCCGACCGCAGCCCCGAGAACTTCGAAGAGGCGGCGCTCGGTCCAGCAGAATGCCCCCAGCCTGGTCGCAGATTCTTGCAGGGTGAGCCTGGTCTGCTCCCCGCTGTAGCCGGCTCGAGGGGTCCCTGGCGTGCCCCCGCCTCGTCGTAATCCGCCGCTCATCGCCCCTCTCCCGCTGATTGGCTTTCGGGCATCCTAGAGGTCGCGCGCTGCGGGACACCACGGCCGCCCTGCGTCAGATCATCGGGGCCCGGCGGGGTGAAGGACGCTATCAGCGGTAGCGATTGGTGATCGGCATCCGCCGGTCGCGGCCGAAGGCCTTGGGGGTCACCCGCACCCCCGGCGGCGTCTGGCGGCGCTTGTACTCCGCCGTGTCGACCAGGCGGACGATCCGTCGGACGGTCGCCTCGTCGTGGCCCGCCGCCACCAGCTCGGCGGCCGTGAGATCGCCCTCGACGTAGTCCTCGAGGATCGGGTCGAGCACGTCGTAGGGCGGCAGGCTCTGGTCATCGCGCTGATCGGCGCGCAACTCGGCGGAAGGCGGCTTGGTGAGGATGGCCTCGGCAATGATCGGGGAGGTGGCGGGGTCGCGGGGCCCGGTGAGGTCGTCATTCTGTTCGTTGCGCCAGCGGCACAGCCGGTAGACCATCGTCTTCGGGACGTCTTTGATCACGGCGAACCCGCCGGCGGTATCCCCGTAAAGGGTGGAATAGCCGACCGCGGCCTCGCTCTTGTTGCCGGTGGTGAGGACCAGCCAGCCGAGCTTGTTCGACAACGCCATCAGCGTCACGCCCCGGATCCGGCTCTGCAGGTTCTCTTCGGTGAGGTCTTCCTCCCGCCCGGTGAAGCTCGCCGCCAGCATGTCCACGAACGCGCCATGCGCCGGTTCGATGGCGATGCTGCGGTGGTCTATACCGATCCTGGCGGCCAGTTCTGCGGCGTCGGTATTCGACGCATCGCTCGAGAAGCGGGAGGGCATCGCCACCGTATGGACCCGTGACGGACCGAGGGCATCGGCCGCGATCACCGACACCAGGGCACTGTCGATTCCGCCCGAAAGGCCGACGACCACGTCGCCGAACCCGTTCTTGCGCACGTAGTCGCGCGTCCCGGTAACCAGGGCGCGGTAGATCTCCTCCTCGAGACCGATCCGCGGGGCCATCGGCATGGGCTCCTCGCGGCCGGGGCCCTCGGCCCGGTTCGCGGCTCCGCTGATCTCGATCACCGGCAGCGGAGGCGAGCCCTGCCGGCCGCGGGGATCGAGC
>WQVT01000294.1 GCA_009785715.1 Acidimicrobiaceae bacterium
AGCAAAACCGACAGCCTCGTCATCGACCTGGAGGCGGCCGAGGCCGGAGACCCCGGCGAGCTGGAGCGCCTGCGGCGGTTAGGCGGTGAGCTCGGCATCATCCAGGTCGTGGGTCACGGGGTGCCGCAGGCCGTGATCGACGATTTCCACGACCAGGCGGCCGAGATCCTGGCCCAGCCCAGGGCGGCGAAGATCCCGTTGGCCAGCCCTACCGGCCACCCCTACCGCGGCTGGCGCCAGTGGCCGGACGACTTCGGGCGCCTCGAACTCGAGCGGTTCTCGATCGGCATGTACGACAACGTCGACGAGGCCCTCGCCGCCGGCCTGGACCCGAAGTACAGCGCGGACTATGCCCATCCGAACGTGTGGCCCGATTCCCAACCGGGCTTCCGTTACGCCGCCCGCACCTACCACGCTGCGGCCGTCGGGCTGGCCCGGCGGGTCATCCGTGCGTATGCCCTGGCGCTCGAGGTGGATCCTGAGGTGTTCCCGCTCGGTGACGGGCCCGACCACACCCAGTTCACGATCAACAACTACCCGACGTGGACCCACGGCACGGTGACGACCGACGACGCGGTCTCCGACGAGGAGAAGCTGCTGCTCCTCGAGCACGCCGACGGCTCCGCGGTCACGGTGCTCCACCAGCGGGGCGACTACGAGGGTCTCCAGGGGCAGCAGGCCGACGGGACCTGGCGGACGGTTCCCCTCGTGCCCGGCGCCCTGCAGGTCTTCAGCGGCTACCTCCTGGCCCGCTGGACGAACGGGGTGCTCCGACCCGGCCGCCACCGGGTCGTGGCCGGCGGCACCGTCACCCGGCTTTCGAGCGGGGTCTTCTGGCATCCGCGGGTCGACACGGTCGTCGAGCCGCTGGCGCCCTTCGTCGGGGCGGACGGCTCGGACTACGACCCCGTGCTCGTGTGGGACACCATCAAGGACCGCGTCGAGGACTATCTCAACGTCTTCGGCCGCCCCGACCAGGTCGCCGCCTGGAAGGAGGGCCGCCCGTACGTGGCGGCGCTGGCCGATGCCTGAGACCCCCGGTTCCGTCGCCGTTTCCCGCCGCCACCCGGTCCCCGCCGGCGAGCTGACCTACGAGCCCGCCGAGCGCTGGGTGCGGGGCACGATCGGGGAGACCACGGTCGTCGACAGCCGCAGCCCGTTGCTCCTCTGGGAGCCGGGGCGGGCGGTTCCCCGCTACCTGTTCCCGGCCGCCGACGTGCGGACGGACCTCCTCGAGCTGGCGTCGCCGCCTTCGGGGGTCGGTCACCCCGGGGCGGCCTCCTGGTACGACCTGGTTCTCGACGGCCGGCGCTACCCGCACCTCGTGTGGAGCTACGAGGGGGACGAGCTCGCCGGGTACTACTCCTTCGAGTGGTTCGGGCGGACCGAGCCCGGCGTCGAGCACTGGTTCGAAGAGGACGAGGAGATCTTCATCCACCCCCGGGACCCCTACAAGCGGGTCGACCCGCTCCGCAGTTCCCGGCACGTCGTCGTCTCCTTCGCCGGCAAGGTGCTGGCCGATACCCATCACCCCGTCCTGCTCTTCGAGACCCGACTGCCGATCCGCTACTACTTCCCGCCCGAGGACGTGGATTTCTCGCTCCTCGAGCCCACCGAGCTGCGGACCGGGTGCCCGTACAAGGGCTTCGCCCGCTATTGGTCGGTCAAGGGTGCCGGGGCGGCCGGTGAGAACATCGTCTGGTCCTACCCCGAGCCGATCGGGGCGGCGGCCAACATCAAGGGGCTGGTGGCCTTCTACAACGAGGTCGTCGATCTGACCGTCGACGGCGTCCCCCTTGACCGGCCGGTGAGCGAGTTCACGAGCCGGCTGGCGGCGGGGGCCTAGGTCGGCAGGGCGGCCGGGAGTTCAGGGCGCGATCCGGGTCGGCCGGGGAGCACGATTCGCGCCCTGAGCTCGGCCGGAGCGGGTCAATGCGGCGGCCCCGTCAGGAATCGCTCCGCGGCCTCCCGCCACCCGGAGAACAGGCGGCCACCGGGTCGCTCGGCGCCGAGAGCGGCGCGCGCCGCGTTGGCCCCGCACGCGCCGTGGACGCCACCCCCTGGGTGGGCGGAGGAGGAGGCCAGGTACAGGCCCCGAACCGGTGTCTCCGGCCGTCCGAGGCCGGGCGTCGGCCGGAAGAAGAGTTGCTGGTGGACGGCGGCGGTCCCCCCGCCGACCGCCCCGCCCACGGCGCTCGCGTTGTGAGCCTCGATCTCTGCCGGGCCGAGGATGTGGCGGGCGGCGATCCGGTCCCGGAACCCGGGCGCGAACCGCTCGACCTGCGCCTCGATCCGGTCGGTGAACCGCTCCAGCTCGGCGTCGCCCCATCGACCTGACCATGCGTCGCCTCCGCCGTCCCCTCGCACCTGCCGGGGGATGTGGGTGTATCCCCAGACCGACTCCGTGCCCGGCGGGGACCGGGTCGGGTCTGCGGTGGTCATCTGGCCCAGCAGCACGAACGGACGCGTCGGGACCCGACCCCTGGCTACCTCCGCGCTGTACCCGGTCATCTCGTCCATGCCGCCGGAGAGGTGCACGGTGGCGGCCTGCCCGGCCTCCGTGGCGGTCCACGGCACCGGCGCCGACAGCGCCCAGTCCACCTTCACGGTGGAGAGGTCCCACTCGAAACGGCGCATGTCATCGCGGAGGCGGGCCGGGAGGTCCTCCCACGCCACCAGGCCCCCGTAGAGGATCGGGGCGGCGACGTCGGCGAGCACGGCACGCCGGGCCTCGACCCACTCACCGCCCATGGTCCGCACCCCGACGGCGCGCCCGGCGCGGACGACGACCTGCGCGACCGGGGTGTCGCAGCGGACGAGCCCGCCGCGGCCCTCCAGTCGCTCCACCAGGGCGGCAGTGAGCCGCCCGGCGCCGCCCACCGGGACGGGGAAGCCGAACTCCTGGCCGAGCATGGTCAGGAGCCAGCCGTAGAGTGCGCTCCCCACCGACTCCGGGGACAGGTCGGCGTGGAGCGCGCAGCCGGCCAGCAGCAGGGCGGACGCTCCGCTGAACTCCTCCTCGGCCAGCCGGCGCACCGGAAGGGTGACGAAACGGGCCACCCGCAAGAACCCAGCCGCCCGGGCCCTGGCCGCCAGGTGCAACCCGGCGCGCACCGGCGGGAAGGGGGTGAAGAGGGCGTCGGTGAACGGGCCGCCGACCTGCTCCCACAGGCCGCGGAGGTGCCGCCAGGCATCACCGTCGCCCGCCCCGAGCGCCTCCGCTTCGGCGGCGGTCCGCTGCGGATCCCGCCAGAGCATGGCGCAGCGCCCGTCGAGGAGCGGGTGGGCGAGGACGGCGGGGGAGTGGGACCAGCGCAGGCCGTAGCGCTCGAGCCCGAATCCGGAGATGACCGGTGAGGCGGCGGCCAGGGGGTAAAAGGCGCTGCAGACGTCGGCCACGTAGTCGGGGCCGAGGTAATCGGCGCTACGCACGCCACCACCCGGCTCGGGTTGGGCTTCGAGCACCACGACGTCCCAACCGGCATCTGCCAGGAGATTGGCGGCCACGAGCCCGTTCGGGCCGGCCCCGACCACCACCGCATCCGCCGGCATCGCCCCAGCCTCAGTGACCGTCAGCCTCAGTGACCGTCAGCCTCAGTGGCCGTCGGTGCCGCCGGGCCCGTCTGCGATGCTGCCCTCGACCCTCGTGCGAACCTCGATGCCGGGGATCGTCGGAGGAGCCTTCAGAACCGGGTCCTGATGACGCCATGCGGCGAGGACGGCGACGTCGTCCTCCGGTGGCGCGTCGCCCAGGAGTGCCCTCACCACGACGGAGCACACCTCCTCAGGAGGGCCGGCGTCGGTCACGGCGCAGAGTCGCCGTAGCTGATCGTCCAACGATTCGTTCCTGCGCTCCACGAGGCCGTCGGTGAAGCACAGCAGGAGCGAGTCGGGAGCGAGCGCGACCGTGCGCGTCTGCCGGTGCGACATTCGTGGCGTCCCGATCGGCGGGTCGGCCTTGAAGTCGAGCACCCGGGCCTGCCGGCCCGGCGCTGCCAATACGGGCATGCAGTGGCCGGCGGAGGAAAACCGAATCGTGTCGAGCGCCTCGTCGAAGATGCCGTAAAACACCGTCGCAAGCTCGTCGGGTTCGAAGTGCTGCAACTTGCGGTCAAGCCTGGTGACCACATCGGCAGGATCGTCGGTCTCCAGAGCGTACGCCCGAAGCGTGCTCCGCAGGCGGCCCATCACGACCGACGCACGGAGGCCGTGGCCCATGGCATCGCCTATGACCACCGCCAGCTGACCCCCGGGCAGGAAGAAGGCGTCGTACCAGTCACCGCTGACTCCTTCCCGGTCGCCGGGCACGTAGCGGCCGGCCAATTGCAGCCCGGGGAGGCCAGGCAGCTTCCAGGGAAGGAGGCTC
>WQVT01000295.1 GCA_009785715.1 Acidimicrobiaceae bacterium
CGACATCGACGTCGGCGTCCGGCGCGACCAGTGCGACCACGGCTGCCTCGTCCGGCACCACGATCGCGCCGCTTCCGGGCAACGCCCTCGACACCCATCTCGTGGCCCGGACGTCGCCGGCCATTTCCGCCGACTGCAACGTCACGCCCGGAGCGGCGAGCACCGCCGGCAACAAGCCAGCCAGCGGCAATGCGGTAGCGGTCATCCACGCCCCGGCGAAGGTGCCCTTCCCCAAGCTCGACGGGTCCTCCCCGCACTACACCGCCTTCTCATCTGCGCCGCCGTTCTGCATCGACGTCAACAAGACCTATACGGCGACGATCACCACCGACGCCGGCGTGATCACCATGGAACTGCTCCCCAAGTTTGCGCCGGTGACCGTCAACAACTTCGTGTTCCTGGCCGGCTACCACTTCTACGACGGTGTCGTCTTCCATCGGGTGATCCAGGGCTTCATGAACCAGACCGGTGACCCCGAGGGCACCGGATCAGGCGGTCCCGGTTACGAGTTCAAGGACGAGCTTCCGAAGAGCGCCGCAGCGTACGACAACGGGGCGGTCGCGATGGCGAACTCCGGCCCCAACACGAACGGCAGCCAGTTCTTCATCGTGGTCAACCGCGGCGGCGCCGAGCTCTCCCCCGCCTACACGATGTTCGGGCAGGTCACCCGTGGCCTCAACGTGGCCGCGGCGATCAACGCCGGCGGGTCGGCCCCGACAAGCCAGACCGGCACGCCGACCACGATGCACAAGATCATCTCGATCAAGATCACGGAGTCCTGAGCATCTTGAGCGCACTGTCTCCTGAGCGAATTCTGACCTGAGTGCCGAATCTGCGAGGCTGGAGGCTCCGATCCGGAAGGAGTCCAGCCATGCCGCCCACCGCCCCCGCCCCCGACGGCTCGAGCCCCAAGCAGCAGCAGTTCGACTCGGCTCCGCCGATGGTCATCGACCCGGCCAAGCGCTACGTCGCCGAGATGGTCACCTCCAAGGGGACGATGACCATCGCGCTCGACGCCGCCGGCGCCCCGAAGACCGTGAACAACTTCGTGTTCCTCAGCCGCTACCACTACTACGACGGGATCGTGTTCCACCGGATCATCCCGGGCTTCATGGCCCAGGGAGGCGACCCGACCGGCACCGGACGAGGCGGGCCCGGCTACCGCTTCGAGGACGAGCTCCCGCGTCCCGGCCGCTACGAGATCGGCTCGATCGCCATGGCCAACGCGGGGCCTAACACCAACGGCTCACAGTTCTTCATCGTCAGCGGGCGGAGCGGGGTGGGCCTCCCGCCGCAGTACTCCCTGTTCGGCAAGGTGGTGTCGGACCTCTCCGTCCTCACCGCGATCGAGCAGACCGGCTCGCAGAGCGGGGCGCCGAGCGAGACGGTCACCATCGAGTCGGTGACGATCACCGAGGCCGACTGACGACGGCTCCGGCCTCGCGCCGGCGCCGGCGCCGGCGCCGGGGGGAGCAGCACCCGGGCCGGCGGATCCTCCTGGCCGTCGTGATGGTCATCGTCGCGTGGGCCGCATTCGTGGCCGTGCGCCTGATCTACGCGGCACACCAGCTCGACGACGGCGTCCAGGCCGCCGGGTCGCTCCGCCCCGCGCTGCTGGCAAGCGAACGACGGGAGACCAACCCCGCCGGGCGAACCCTCGCCGCGGCGTCCGAGGACTTCGCCGCCGTGCACCGGACCATGCACAGCGCCTGGCTGGCGCCGCTGCTCGTCCTCCCCGAGGTGGATCGGCAGGTCCGCGCGGTGGACGACCTGTCGGGAGCGGCGGCCGCACTCACCACCTCCGCGCACGCCGCCCTCGGCCGGGTGCAGGCCGCGGTCTACGGCAGTCCGCCCGAACGCCGGGCGGGCTTTGGGGCGCTTGCAGGGACCCTCACCGGACTCGACCGCACGGCGAACGAGACGCAGCTCGGCCCGTCGAACTCCCTCTGGCCGGGCATCGCCAGGCGACGGAACGCGTTGGTCACCGATCTCCAGGCGTTCCGGGGAGGGTTGGACACCATGACCGGGGCGGCCCGGGCGGACGCCGACCTTCCACCCGTCGTCACCCGACCCGCACCGCTCCGGCAGACCCCGGGGTCGACGACATTCACGGGGTCGGACATCGGGCGGACCGTGCTGCTGGCGGGCGTGTTGATCGTCCTCGGGGGCGCGGCGGTGTGGGTGCGCCGGCGGCGGCGGTGGCGGTGGCGGCGGAATGCCTGACCCTCGGGTGTGGTTGCCCGGGGCTGGCGGGTGGCGGGCTGGCGGGGCTGCTGGGGCTGCGGGCTGCTGGCTGCACCGGCAGCCGATGTGCGCGATTTCGTGACTGTGCGCGATTCCGAGCAATGTGGGTAGACAGTGACGTCATTTGACCCCTCTGAGCTCACATGGACGAGGATCGCGCACATGGGCGCGGATCGCGCACAAGACTCGCCGCCACCAGCCCCGCCCAGCCGCTGACAGCAACCACCGCCACAATCCGACCGACGCGGACCATCACATCCCGGCCACACACATCTCCGCCACACACATCTCCGCCACACACATCTCCGCCAATCACATCTAGACAGCCGTGGGACCTAGCCGTAAGGTCAGTCCCGGAGAAGGGGACGACCCCCGGGTGAGCGACGGGCGGATGAGCGGCCTGCGACTCCGGCCGGCGCCCGTCGAACACCCGCCTGTATCGGTTCACGAGGTCGCGGGTCGGGCACTCCGGCGATCCGCTGATGACGGCCACTACGGTGTCCCGCAATGGCGACCCCTTTGCCCTCCTCGCCTGAGCCTTTGGCCCCCGATGCGGTGCCTGAACCTCCCCTTCAGGATGCGCTCGAAGCGGAACCGGCGCCCGCCATCGGACGCCCCGGGCCGTTGGCGCTGGTCGGGGGCGCCGAGTGGACGCCCGGGTGCGACTTCGACGGCGAGCTGTGGGAGTCGAGCGGCCGGGCCGAGGTGCTGATCCTGCCGACGGCGGCCGCCTACGAGCACCCGGCTCGCGCGGTGGACCGGGCCGTGGCGCACTTCGCCCGCTTCGGCGCGACGGCCAGGGGGGTCGGCGTGCTGGCCCGGGGTGACGCCGAGGACGAGATGCTGGCGGCCGAGATCCGCCGGGCGCGCTTTTTGTACCTGAGTGGTGGCAGCGCCCTGCACCTGCGGTCGGTGCTCAAGGACTCGCATGTGTGGAGCGCCCTGCGCGCCGCCTGGGAGGACGGCGCCGTCGTCGCGGGCTCTGCCGCCGGGGCGATGGTGCTCGGGGATCCCATGGTCGATCCGAGGGGCGGGGCGCTGACGCTCGGGCTCGGCCTGTTCCACCGCCTGGCCCTGGTGCCGAGGGCCAATGCCTGGTCCCCCGAGACGTCCCACCGGACGATCGGCCTGGCCAAGGGGGAGCTTCGACTCGCCGCGGTGGACGAAGGCACGGCGCTGATCGCCGACCCCGATGGAGCCTGGCGGGTGGCGGGTGTCGGCCACGTCACCGTGTACGCCGACGGCCACCCGACGGGCCTCGACGCCCTGCCGGCGCCCATGGCCTCGGCCTGAGGCCGCTCCCCGTGGCCTGGCCCGGCGTCAACCCATGTGACGCTGGGCGCGGTCACGGATACCACACGTACACCTTCGGTGGCCGTTCGATCACTGTCCGTCGAGTTTTTGCCCAGGGTTCCCCACAGCCGGTGCGCTACTAATCCCCAGACTTTTCCCCAGGGTGGGGACGAAGCGCGCGTCGGTTCGACGTGGCAGCGCTAGACCCCCCGGTTGACCCACGGGCGGGGCCGGCGAGCCGTCACCGGACCGGTCCACCACCGCCCCGAGAAGCGCCACGGGCTCTCCGCCTCGGCGGGTGGGGCGGCCGCCTCTATCGGTCGCGGCCAGCACAGCTCGACCGCAGCGAGGATCGCCGCCAGCTCCTCCTCGGTCGGCCGGCCCCATCGACCCGCCAGCTCCTCCCCGGCCGGCTGGGCCCACCGGCTCACAGCGGCACGTTCCCGTGCTTGCGCTGAGGGAGCTCTTCCCGCTTGCTCCGCAACAACGCCAGGCTCCGGCACAGGACCCGCCGGGTCTCGGCGGGGTCGATGACGTCGTCGACGTAGCCGCGTTCGGCGGCCAGATAGGGGTTGGCGAAACGCTCGGTGTACTCCTCGACCAGCTCGGCTCGACGAGCCATGGGATCGGGGGCCTCGGCGAGCTCACGCCGGTAGACGATGTCGACGGCGCCCTGTGGACCCATCACGGCGATCTCCGCCGACGGCCAGGCGAAGGCGAAGTCGGCGCCGATCCCCTTCGAGTTCATGACCACATAGGCCCCGCCGTAGGCCTTCCGGGTGATGACCTGGACGCGGGGGACG
>WQVT01000296.1 GCA_009785715.1 Acidimicrobiaceae bacterium
GAATGTCCGTCCGGGCGCTCATCGCCGGCCCGCCAGATCAGCGAGGGTGTCGATCAGGCGCACCGCGTAGGTGCCGGGCCCCGGCCGGGGGCCACGGGCGGCGAGCGCGCCGGCCTCGGCGAGCACGGCGGAGGCGTCGACCGTTGCCTGGAGCGGGTCGTGCACCACGGCCGCGAACGCCGCCATCATGGCGCCCAACGCGCAGCCGACCCCGGTGACGCGGGTCATCAGGATGTCGCCGCCGGGCACGTCCACGACCCGCGTCCCGTCGGTGACGTAGTCGACCGCGCCGCTGACGGCCACCACGGCTCCCGAGTCGGCGGCGAGCGCCTTCGCCGGCTCGATGACCCGATCCGAGGCGACGGAGGAGTCGACCCCTCGGCCGGCGGCTCCCGCCATCCCGGCCAGGCTGGCGATCTCCGAGGCGTTGCCGCGGATCACCGTCGGGGCGTGGTCGAGGAGGTCGGCGGCGAAGCTGGTGCGGTGGGCGAGCGCCCCGACCGCCACCGGGTCGAGCACCCACGGTCGTCCCGCCTTGTGCGCGGCGGCCGCAGCCGAGGTCATCGCCCGCTCCCGCTCGGCGGACAGGGTGCCGAGGTTCACGAGGACGCCGCCGGCGATGGCCGCGAAATCTGCGGATTCCTCGGCGTTCTCGACCATCGCCGGAGAGGCGCCGATGGCCAGCAGCACGTTGGCGGTGAAGCCGGCAACGACGATGTTCGTCAGGCAGTGGACGAGCGGCGAGCCCTCGGATACGGCCTGCAGGCTTCCGGTCCAGTGGGGAGGCGTCACGAGATCGGCCAGCGTATCTCACCCTCTTCCGGGTTGCGCCGGAAGGAATCTCCACGCGATCTCCATATGAACTCCATCAAAGCCACACGCTGAGGGTGTTTTTTTGTCACTAACAGCGGGGCAGCGGCCGACGGCACGGCGGATGCGTCGACTGCAGACACCGGCCCGAGGAGCCCCGGGGGGAGGCTTCACGGGCCGGTTCACCGGCAGCTGCGGGCCGACGGCCCGGCCCGCAGCGCCGCTCCTATCTCGAGGAGTCAGACGCGCTGGGTCGTCTGCGCGGCGGCCGGGAGACGGACCCGGAACGTGCTGCCGCCCCCGGGCGAGCTGCGAACCTCGGCCCGCCCGCCGTGGGCGCGGGCCAGTTCGGCAACGATCGCCAGCCCCACCCCACTCCCCTCCCGTTCCGCAGCGGCCCGGCCGCGCCAGAAGCGCTCGAAGACGTGGGGGAGCTCGTCGGCGTCGATCCCGACGCCGTTGTCGGCGACCTCCACGTACCCGCCCTCGGCGTCGCTGCCCACGGAGAGGCGGACCGTGCCCCCGGCCTGGGTGAACTTGGCGGCGTTGGCGAGCAGGTTGGAGACCACCTGGAAGAGCCGGGCCCGGTCGCCCTCCACCTCGACGGGGCTGAGCTCGAGGGTCAGCGTCACCCTCGCCTCGCCGAAGCGGGAGTCGAGTGCGGCGGCGGCCTCGGCGGCTACAGCGCCCAGGTCCACCCGGGTACGGGCCAGGTGCAGCCCGGCGGTCTCCGCCGCGGTGAGCGCAGCCAGATCCTCGACCCTTTGCCCCAACCTCAAAACCTCCTGGTGCATGGAGGCGATCAACTCGACGCTCGGCTGGCGGACGCCGTCCATCACCGCCTCCGTGCTGGCCTGCAGGATCGCGAGCGGGGTGCGCAGTTCGTGGGCGACGTCGGCGACGAGGGCGTGGCGCAGCTCCTCCTGGTGGTCGAGGCTGGCCGCCATGCTGTCGAACGAGGTGGCGAGGGCGGAGATCTCCCGCCCGCCCCCGATCGGCCCGACCCTCACCCCCCGGTCCCCGCCTTCCACGGCCCGGACCGCCCGGCCGAGCGCGTCCAGCGGCCGGGTCACGCGTCTGGCCACGATCCAGGCGGCGTCCAGCGCCCCCAGGACGAGGATCGCGGCGACGATCAGGGTGGCGACGAGGAGGTCCGAACGGAGGCTGCGGTCGGCGGGGAGGAGGCCGGCGTCGAGGAAGCGGATCCGGACCGTCCCCACCTCCCGGCCGTCGACGGTGACGGGCCTCGTCTCGATACCGGTGCCGGTCAGCGGGGACGCCACCACGCTGCCCGAGGCGTCGAGCACCTCGATGCGGGCGTCGGCGGCGGTGGCGAGGTCGAACGCCGCGCTCAAATCGGCGCCCGACCAGTCGTGACCCTTGGCGTAGGCGGACCCGAGCGCCGCCTCGATCGACCGGGTGGCGGCCTGTTCCTGGCGCTGGCCGAGGGTGCCGAAGTCGTGGCGCTCGACCAGGACGAGACCGATGGCGAACAGGGCGACCGCCACCAGGGCGAAGGCGGTGAACGCGGCGGCGAGGCGCCAGGCGAGGGGTCGTGGCTGCGGTCTTCCGGGTTCAGACATCCCGGCGCACCGCCAGCCGGTAGCCGCCGCCCAGGACCGTCAGCACCAGGCGAGGGGAGCGCGGGTCGGCCTCGATCTTCCGGCGCAGGTTCTTGACGTGCGAGTCGACCGTGCGGTCGTAGCCGGCGTACTCGTAGCCCCGAACCCGGTTCAGCAGCTCGTAGCGGGAGTAGACGCGACCGGGGCGGCTGGCGAGGGCCGAGAGGATGCCCCACTCCGTCGGCGTGAGGTCGACCGGGGCCCCCCGCACGAGCGCCTCCCGACGGCCCTCGTCGAGGATCAGCTCACCCTCGCCGAACGACATCCGGTCGCCACGTTCTCCCTCCCCCCGCCGGCCCGTCTGGCCCGGCTGGCTGAGGCTCCGGCGGAGGATGGCCTGGACCCGCAGGACCAGCTCCCGGGGGCTGAAGGGCTTGGTCACGTAGTCGTCCGCCCCGAGCTCGAGGCCCTTCACCCGGTCCTCCTCGTCCGCCTTTGCGGTCAGGATCAGGATCGGCACGTTCCTGCCGGCCCCTCCGCTCCCTCCCCGGCGCAGTTCCCGGGCGACCTCCTCGCCCGGGATGTCGGGCAGCCCGAGGTCCAGCACGACGAGGTCCGGCGGGGCCTTGGCGGCGATGTCGAGCGCCTCGGCTCCCGTGCCGGCGGACAGCACCGCCAGCCCGTCGCGCTCCAGGTAGGCGCGGAGCAGCTCGCGGAGCTTGAGCTCGTCCTCGACCACCAGAACGGTCGCCGCCAGCTCGTCACCTCCCTCGTCCCCACCCACCCGCCGCCGGCGTGTCGCCGGTCGCCCGGGTAGGGGAGCGTAGTTGCCGGAGTTGTGCGGGCGGGGCTTGTCAGTCCTCCGCTCAGTCCTCCGCCAGCCACGCCGAGGTGGGCCAGGCTTCGAGCCGCCAGGCGCTGTCCCAGAACATCCACTCGTACGCCGTGGCCCGGGCGAACCGGTCGGCCATCTGCCCCACCAGGGCCGGCGGTGCGCCGGCCGCCGCGTTGTCGGCGATCCGGCGGATGGTGGCCACCGAGGAGGCGAACTCCTCGTCGCTGTAGGTATCGATCCAGGCCCGGTAGGGATGAGCCGGGAGGCCCTCGGTCTGGTTGGCGATCTCGGTGCCGACCTCGTAGTACACCCAGAAGCAGGGGAGCACCGCGGCCACGACCGCCGGCCACGGTTCGGTCGCGGCCACCGCCCCCAGGAACGAGCTGTACGCGAGGCAGGTGGGCGACGTGGGCAGCGCGGCCGAGCGTTCCTCGGTCCAGCCAAGCCGTCCGAGCTCCCCCTCGTGCAGGCTGCGCTCCACGACCAGCGCGGTCCGGGCCGACTCGGCGAAGAACGCCCCGGCGTCCACGTCGGGGGCGCGGGCGGAGGCCAGCGCCAGCGAGCGGGAGAAGGCGACCAGGTACCGGGCGTCCTGGACGAGGTAGAAGGCGAACCGGTGGGCATCGAGCGAGCCGTCGGTGAGCGCCACGTTGAACGGGTGCTCGGCGATCGCCCGGCGGAGGGCCGCCGTCCGGGTGGCGGCGGCGGCGCAGAAGCCGGTCGGCTGGGCGGGTTCGGCGGTTTCGGCGGGTTCGGCGGGTTCGGCGGGTGCGGTCACCTCGACATCTTGCCTTCCGGACCTTTCCGCTGGCCTCGAGGCGGGCGGCGCGCCTTGAAGTCCTCTGTTGGCCGGCGCTGTGCGCGATTCGCGCCCATGTGCTTGATCCCCGATCATGTGAGCGGCGACAGGTCAATACACGTAGGTGCGCCGTCACATGTCACCGAATCAGTCACATGGACCGGAATCGCGCACGGAGGCGGTGGCGGTGTGGGCGCCCGCCGGCGGGCGGACGCCCTGCAGGCACGGTTTGTGTCAGGCTGAGGGCGCCCCGGTGGCGGGTAGTTCAATCGGCAGAACGCCTGACTTTGGATCAGGAGGTTGCAGGTTCGATCCCTGCCCCGCCAGCCACA
>WQVT01000297.1 GCA_009785715.1 Acidimicrobiaceae bacterium
ACGGTGGCGCCGGCGACTTCGGCTTCCACCGACACGACCGGATCCGGCGCCTCGGCGTCCGGCCAGCCGAGCCAGGCTCCGCTGCCGTCCCCCAGCCAGGCTCCGCTGACGTCCCTCGCCCCGGCGGCCCAGGCGGGCCGGATCGTGGACATCGGCTGGGCACCGGCGATGCGGCAGGTGGTCGTCGGGCTGCTCACCCATCACGCGACGGCGCCGTCCCAGCCAGGGCCGGCGCAGCCCGGGCCTGTGCAGCCCGGGTCGACGCAGCCAGGGTCGACGCAGCCCGCGCAGGCGCCGGCGGGGGCCGTCCGGAAGCCCGGAACGCCCGTTCAGGCTCCCGTCAGTTGAATCGCTCGGTGCCTCACGGCTCCGGTGCCGGTGAGAGGACGGCGGCGGGCATGATGAGGGGATGGCCTACCGTGAGCGTGCCTCATCGGTACCGGGCGTAACGCTCTGGCAACGGGATGCCCTCCCGTCGGCCTCGTCCGGCAGGATCCTCCCCGATGGTTGCATGGACTTGATCTGGGACGGATCGCGGTTGTTCGTTGCCGGGCCGGACGCCCGGGCCCGGTGGCACACGACGGAGCCGAACGTCGCCTACGTCGGGCTGCGGTTCTCGATGGGCCTGGGGCCCTCGTTGCTCGGACTGCCTGCTGACGAGCTGCGAGACGCGACCCCAGATCTTGAGAGCCTGTGGCCGGGCAGAGAGGCCCGGGTTCTGGCGGAGGAGGTCGCCGTGGCCCCCGAGGCGGGATTGGAGGCGTGGCTCGGCGTTCGGTCCGCTCGAGCGGAGGTACCCCGGATCGGGTCCGTGGTGTTCGAGCTGGCTTCCATCGGGACCCCGGTGGCGGCAATGGCCGACGGACTCGGGGTCGGCGTTCGCCAACTCCACCGCCGCTGTCTGCACCTCTTCGGCTACGGGCCCCAGCATCTGGTCCGCGTTCTCCGCCTGGGCAGGGCGCTGCACGCTGCCCGTACCGGCTTGCCGCTGGTGGAGGTCGCCGTGACCACGGGATACGCCGACCAGGCCCACCTCTCCCGGGAGGTGCGGGATCTGGCCGGCACCACCCCCGGCCGTCTTTTGGGTGAATCAGGCGCCTAGCGCCGCGAAGAGGTCGATCGGGGTCCCGTCGGGATCGTGGACGACGGCGTAGCGCATCCCCCAGAAGGCATCCCACGGGGCGAGGTGACCCTTGTAGCCCGCGGCGGTCAACTCCGCCCAGGCGCTGTCCACCTGCGCGGGGGTGTCACAGTCGAAAGCCAGGGCCATCCGGTGGCCTCCAGCAGGCGGGGTCCACCCCGGGTCGAAGGAACGGATCGTGGCCTCGGTGTCGAAGGCCAGGCGAAGACCGCCGAGACCGACATCGACATGAGGCTCGTTGTCGGCGTCTGCGGGGATGTCCAGGCCGAGGCGGCGGTAAAAGGCCAGGGTGGCGGCCATGTCGCCCACCACCAGTTCGACGAGCGCAGGTTTCGGGTTCATGCTGCCGAACGTACAAAGGTGGCCGTGAGGCCGTCTTGTACGGATCGGACAGGGACTCCGGGTTTCGCCGGCGGAGAGGGTGGGATTTGAACCCACGGTCCCTTGCAGGACACACGATTCCGAATCCCACCGAGAGTGTTTACTTACATCCGTGTAAGTTTCTTTCGGCAGGTCAGGGGCTTGCCTCTCTACGGGTGAGTCGCCAGTTATTCGAAGTTGTCCGGCCCGTTGGTGGTCACTTTGGTGGTCAAATTCGGGATGCCGCGTGCGCTCAGCCCGCGCGCCCGAGCCGAACTCTCGACCCCGCTCCGGAAGAACATGAGTGATGACTCATAATGAGGAAAAGGTAATACTCTGGTGACGTGGGAAGTCGAGGTCACGGATCAGTTCGTGGAGTGGTGGCACGGCTTGACCGTCGGCCAGCAGCACGCGGTCACGGACCGACTCGACCTTCTGGCCGAGCGAGGTCCCGACCTCGGTCGACCGGTCGTGGACCGCGTGCACAGTTCCCGGCACCAGAGCATGAAGGAACTGCGAGCGGCCAAGGGCGGGGCGCTGCGGGTGCTGTTCATGCCGATCCGCGCCGCCAGGTCATCCTGCTCATCGGCGGGGACAAGAGCGGCCAGTGGAACGACTGGTACGAGTGGGCGGTGCCGATGGCTGACGATCTGTACGACGAGTACCTGACCGAGCTTCGTGAAGAAGGGTTGATCTGATGCCGCGAACCAAGTTCTCCGAGCTGCGCAAGGAGCTCGAAGCCAGGCCTGGCGCGAAAGAGCGTCTGGCAGCCAAGCGTGCCGAGACCCTGGAAGAGATCCGTCTCTACGAACTCCGCCACGCTGAGGCGATCAGTCAGGCAGAGCTGGCCGGCCGCCTGGAGGTCACCCAGGGAGCCATCTCCAAGTTCGAGAACGCCGAGGACATCAGGGTTTCGACGCTCCGCCAGTACCTGGATGCCCTTGGCGCCCGCTTGGAGCTGGTCGCGGTCTTCGATGACGAAGAACGGCGGGTGCCCATTCACCTCGCGAAGACGGACAAGCATCCCGTCGCCTGACACCTCAGCCGGCTCGAACGTCTACGAAAGTCCGACTCAGGGTGGGACCACTGGCGCGCACTCCGAACAGGGTCCGAACCACAGTCGCCGTCAAATGGTGGTCAGATTGGTGGTCAACTCGTTCGATTGGCTAAGCAATTTGGTCGGGTTCGACCAAGTCGCCACCGCCCTGACCAAGTACTTTCCGGCGGAGAGGGTGGGATTTGAACCCACGGTCCCTTGCAGGACACACGATTTCCAATCGTGCCGATTCGGCCGCTCTCGCACCCCTCCGGGTTGATGCAGCCGCTTAGGCTATCCTGTGTACAGCAAGGGCTGGCGCCGGGTGCGGCGGTTGGGTCCTGCGCAACGAAGCACCGTGAACCGAGTCAGGGCCTGGCGGCAGCAGCTCTCAGCGGAACGCTTCGTGTGCCGCAGATCGCCTGACCGTCGCACCGGGCTCCAGCCCTTCAGGGTTCTCGGGCGGGCGTTTCGGGCTGGAGTCGCCGGCCGAACGGACCGTCAGAGGGCTGCCGTAGTGTGAGCCCTCGTGGTCGAGGACGCCGAAGGAACGGGGAGAGAGCCTGCGATCGGTTCGGGCGGCGACGGGTCGTTGCCCTACCAGTCGCTGTACCGGCGCTACCGGCCGCAACGGTTCGCAGACGTCCGGGGCCAGGAGCATGTGACCCGCGCGTTGTTGAACTCGGTGCGGGAGGGACGGGTGGCGCACGCCTACCTGTTCAGCGGGCCGCGGGGCACCGGCAAGACCTCGACGGCGCGCATCCTGGCCATGGCTTTGAACTGCGAGCATCCGGTCGAAGGCGAGCCCGACGGCACGTGTGCGTCGTGCCTGGCGATCCGCAACGGGTCCTCCCTCGACGTGCACGAGCTCGATGCGGCTTCGAACCGCACGATGGACGAGATGCGCGACCTGCTGGCCGGCGTGTCACTCGGGACCCCCGGGCGGTGGAAGGTCTACATCGTCGACGAGGTCCACCAGCTCACCCCCGTTGCCTCGAGCGCCCTGTTGAAGACGCTGGAGGAACCGCCCGCGCACGTGATCTTCGTGCTGGCGACCACCGATCCGCAGCGGGTGCTGCCCACCATCCGCAGTCGGACCCAGCACTTCGAGTTCCATCTGCTCAACGCCGACGTGTTGACCGGGCTGCTCGGCGACGTCAATGCCCGGGCCCGGCTCGGCGTGGCCCCCGAGGCGATCGACCTGGTGGTCCGGCGGGGCCACGGCTCGGCCCGCGACGCCCTCTCGGTGCTCGACCAGGTGGCGGCGGCCGGGGTGGTCGACGACGAGGTGGGGGTGGTGTCGGCGATCGTCGACGCGCTGGCCGACCGGGACGTCGGGCGGGTTCTCGTCGCGGTGGCGGAGAGCATGAGCGCCGGGCGTGATCCACGGCGGCTGGCGTCGGACCTGGTCGATCACCTGCGCAACGGGTTCCTCGCCACCCAGGCGCGCGGACTGGTGCAGCTGAGCGACGACGCGGTGGTCGAGGTCGCGGCCCAGGCGAACCGGCTCGGTCTCGCGTCTCTCGTCCGGGCGATGGAGGTGATCGGCCAGGCTGCCACGGACATGCGCGACTCGGTCGACCCCCGCGTGACGCTCGAGGTCGCGCTGGTTCGGGTGGCGTCGCCGGCCGCCGACGCGCAGCCGGCCGCCCTGCTGGCGCGCATCGAGCAGCTCGAGCGGCGGCTGGCGGCTGCCGGCGGCGGGCGGGTCGGTGGCGTTGACCCGGCTGGCACGGCTGGGGGCGCGCCGGCGGCCGGTGGCTCGGCGTCCGGCCGGTCGGGGGCAGAGGGTGTGTCGA
>WQVT01000298.1 GCA_009785715.1 Acidimicrobiaceae bacterium
CGTCACCGGGGTCGGCTGCGCGTTGGGCGCCATGATGGCGGCGTTCGCGGCCGTGGTGGACGACCCGCTCCAGGCAACGGTCGACGCCTCCGCCGTGCTCGCCGAGGCCGGCGCGCTCGCCGCCCGTGGCCCGAGGCCGGGGCCGGGCACCTACGCGGTGCGCCTGATCGACACCCTCGCTGATCTGGCGGGCCGGCGATGAGCGCCCGGACGGACATTCCCGAGCTGCTGCGGGTCTACCTGGTGACCGACAGGCGGAACCACGGCGGCCGGTCCGTTGCCGACACCGTGGCCGCGGCGGTCGAGGGCGGGGCGACGATCGTCCAGCTCCGCGACCCCGACGCCACCGGATTGGACCTGTTCCGCCTGGGCGAGGAGCTGCGCGACCTGCTGGCGGGCACCGGCGTGCCGCTCGTCATCGACGACCGGCTCGACGTTGCGCTGGCGGTGGGCGCCGACGGCGTGCACCTCGGCCAGACGGACCTTCCCGTCGTCCAGGCACGTGCGGTGGCCGGGGCGGACCTGATGATCGGGCTGTCGACGACCAACCCGGCGCAGGTGCATCAAGCGATCTCTTTGCCCAAAGGAACCGTCGACTACCTAGGGGTGGGGCCGATCTGGGCGACCACCACCAAGGCCGACGCCAAGCCCCCGATCGGCGTCGAGGGATTGGCTGCGTCTATGGCGGCGGCCGGCGGGGCCCTGCCCTGCGTGGCCATCGGGGGTATCACGCTGGACAATGCCCACGAGGTGGCGGCCACCGGGGCTGGGGCGGCGGTGGTCTCGGCCATCTGCGGGGCCCCCGACGCCCGTGCGGCGACCGAAACCTTGGCCAGGATAATGGCCTCATGATCCCCAACGTGCTGTCGATCGCCGGCACCGACCCGAGCGGCGGCGCCGGCATCCACGCCGACCTCAAGTCCTTCGCCGCCTGCGGCGCATACGGGATGGCCGTGATCACGGCGGTGGTCTCGCAGACGACGACCGGCGTCACCGGCGTGCACCAGATGCCGGCGGCGGTCGTCACCCAACAGCTCGACACCCTCCTCGGCGACGTGCGCGTCGACGCCGTCAAGATCGGCATGCTCGGCGACGCCGAGGTGATCGCAGCGGTGGCCAAGGCGGTCGAGCGCTGGAGCCTGCCGGCGGTCGTCCTGGATCCGGTGATGGTGGCGAAGAGCGGCGATCCGCTGCTCGAGGACGACGCCATGTGGGCGCTGCGTGATCTGCTGCTCCCGCAGGTCGACCTCGTCACCCCGAACGTGCCGGAGGCGGCCCGCCTGCTCGGCGTGGCGCCGGCGGTCGATCTCGAGGAACAGATGGCACAGGCCGTGGCGCTGCAGGAGACCGGCGTTCGGCGGGTGCTGCTCAAGGGAGGGCACCTCGGGGGACCCTTCAGCACCGACGTGCTTGTCAGCGACGGCGAACCCGCCCTCCTGACCGCCGAGCGGGTCGTCACCGAAAACGACCACGGCACCGGCTGCACCCTCTCGTCGGCCATCGCCGCCCTCCGCCCCCAGCGGCCGGACTGGACGACGGCCGTCAGAGACGCGAAGTCCTACCTGTCCGGCGCGCTGGCCGCGGCCGACCGCCTCGACGTCGGGCACGGGCACGGCCCCGTGCACCACTTCTGGGCCCTATGGCCCGACACCCCCTGAGCCCCTTCCCCGCGCGCTTTGCCGCGCGCTCTTGCTGAGCGATCCACCCCCCTATGGCCGCACGATCGCGCGGCAAGAGCGCGCGGAAAATCGCGCGTGCTACTGCTCAGGCCGCGGCCGGGGTGGGCTCGCCCGGCGCTTCGGCGTCCACCTGCCGGCGGGCCCAGCTGTACGCCGGCAGGGCGGCGGCCGCCGGCAACCAGTAGCCCACGAGGCGATAGACGGCGACCGCCACCACCACCGGCGCCGCCGGCGAGCCGAGGGCCACGATCGTCCCGACCAGGCCGCCCTCCACGGCGCCGAGGCCGCCGGGCAGCGGGACGAGCGCCCCGAGGAGTTGGCCGGCGGCGAAGGCGAGGAGCAGCGAATGCCAGGGCAGCGGGGTGCGGACGAGGGCGAAGACGGCGACGAGACAGCCGACGTCAGCGAGCCAGTTCACGGTGGCAGCCGTCAGCACGGCCAGTCCGGTCCGCCAGCCGGTCCGCCACGTGGCGGCCTCCGCCGCCCCCGACGCGAAGCGGCCGAGCAGTCGCCGGGCCAGCCCGGCGGACCCCGGTCCCCCAGAATCGTGCGCCGCCAGCCAGCGCCCGATGCGATCCACCCGGTGGACGACAGCGAGGAACGACGCCGATCCGGTGACCACGAACGCGAGCAGCCCCAGCATGACCGGCACGGACAGGACGCCCGCCACGCCGGCGCCCACGAGCAGCAGGAGGATCAGGGTGACGGCGGAGGCGAACCCGCTCGCCAGCACGCACCACGCGGCCAGGGTGGCGGGGGCGCCGCGCCGGCCCAGCTGGTGGGCGAGCCACACGCTGGAGGGCACCATCCCGCCGGGCAACACCACGGCGAGTCCGTTGGCGGCGACGCCGATGGCGAACGCGTCCCGGCGCCCGAGCGGCACGCCGTGGCGGCGCAGCAGGAAGCGCGGCACCAGGGCGGCGGCGAGCAGGGCCACGACCTCGGCGATCAGCGCCAGTGCGAGGGCGAGCAGGGACGGATGGCGGAGCTTGGCGACGTCCTTGCCCACCGACGAAACCAGATCCGGCACCTTGCTTCCGACCATCGAGACGACCACGGCCCCGGCCCCCAGCTCGGCGCCGGCAACCGCCAGGCGCCGGTGGCGGCCGATCGCCCGCGCCGATACCCGCCACCAGGCCTCCCGCTCGAGAGCGGGCGCGCCGGCGGGACCGGTCGACGGGTCGTCGGGCAGTGCAGCCCGTGGATCGAAGGTGGTGAGCGCCAAAGAAAACCCTCGGGTGGTCGGTTCCCCCAGAGCAACGCCCCTCCGACCCCGTTGCTTCCTACCAGGTTACGGGTCCCGCTCGCGAGTGAGGGATGACCTACCCTTCCGGTCCCTTTGATCCGGGCCGGGCGCAGCGCCGACAGGCACCCGTCTACGCTTTGCCTGGTAACGAACGTGATCCGTGCCCGTAGAACAGCGCATGGCAGTGAAACTCAGACTTACCGTACAAGACGTACACACGAGAGAATCCGGCGATATCGAGGTCGACGCCTCTGCCGATAGTTCGCTGACGTCGGTACTGAGCGCCCTCCCCGGCGAGCCCGACGGGCGCGCATGCTTCGTTGGCGCGACGAGGCTGGACCCCGGCTCCCGGCTCGCCGACAGCCCCCTCTTGCCGGGCGCAGTGCTGAGCGTGGGCGGGGTAGGTCCGGACTACCAGCCGGTCCGCGGAGGCGCCGCCGGCACGCTGCACGTGATCTCGGGACCGGACGCCGGGTTCGGGGCTGCCCTGCGCCCGGCACGTCGCACGATCGGTAGGAGCGTATCGGCCGACGTCAGCCTGCACGACGTCGACGCCTCCCGGCAGCACGCCGTCATCGAGGTCGCGCCGGACGGCTCTGCCGCGGTCTGGGACGCGGGGTCGACCAACGGCACGTTCGTGAACGGCATTCCTGCCGAGTCGCCGATGCCGCTCGGGGCGGGGAACGTCCTCCAGATCGGCGCGGATCAACTCCGGTGGACTCCCGGCGCCACGCGGTCGCTCCGGGTAGAGCACACCGACGACGGACGGCTGGAGTTCGACCGGGTCTTCACCCCCGCACCCGCCCTGCGCGAGGGCGAGGTGGACATGCCCTCCGGCGTGCCGGCCGGCCGCAATATCGGCACGATCGTCATGTCCTCGATGGTCGGATTGGCGAGCGGCGTCGTGCTGGCCGTGGCCGCCCACCAGACGATGATGCTGGCGGTCAGCGCCCTGGGCGTGGCGGCGCCGCTCGTGACCTTCGGCCTCGAGGGAGGGAAACGGCGCAAGGAGGTCACTGCGGTCGAAGAAGCCAGGCAGACGGCAACCGCCCGCGTGGCCGCCCTGGCGGAGGAGGAGGACCGCCTGCGGCGGCAGCTGACGCCCGGGCCCGCCGAGATCGTCGACATGGTGTCCGGGGCGCGCCCCGACCTGTGGTCGCGCAACAGCCAGTCGCCGCAGGGCCTGGCCGTGCGGGTGGGACGGCGCGACCAGGCACCCTCCATCCGCTTGCACGGCGAGCCGTGGGAGGGCTTCGCACTTCCGGTCCTGCGCGACGTGCCCGTCGCCCTCGACCTCCGCACGACCGGGGTGCTCGGTGTCATCGGCTCCGGTGAGGAGGCGCACGGTCTCCTGCGCTGGCTGATCGTCCAGCTGGCGGCACTCCGCTCCCCCGACGACCTGCGCTTC
>WQVT01000299.1 GCA_009785715.1 Acidimicrobiaceae bacterium
GCCGAGCAGCGTCCGGATGAGCGTCGTCTTCCCGGCCCCGTTCGGGCCGAGGTAGCCGAAGGCACACCCCCGGGGGACGTACAACTCGACCTCGTCGACGGCGACCTCGGCGCCGAAGCGTTTCGTGAGACCGTGGGTCTCGACGGCCCACTCCCCGCTTCGCCCCGGGCGGATGCGGGGTCCCGGAGGGCCGCCGGTCCAGGGTTCGACGGTCTCGACGCGAGGGGTGGTCCGGCGGTCGCGACGGACCCTGGTCGTGGCGTACACGAGCCCGGCCACCAGCAACAGGCCGAGGACGATCACAACCGATGGAGCATAAGTCGCTCTCAAAAATACGCGGCCCCCGTGTTCAGGGGAGACCGGCGTGGGGAACGTCGACGCGCACGGCCATCAAGGCGGCGTCGCGCCGGTTCCCGATGAACTCCTGGCGGTAGTCGGGGGCCGTGCAGATGAAGAGGGTGCAGCCGTCGTCGCCGCCGAGCATGCAGGCGAAGGCCCCGGTGCCGGGGTTGATCTCCTCGACGACCTCGCCGCCCTCACGGACGCGGCGGACCGGGCCACCGTCGGCGTCGGCCATCCACAGGGCCCCCTCGGCGTCGAGGCAACAGCCGTCGGGCGCGACGATCCGCTGCCGGCGCAGCGCCGGGAGCTCCCGTTCGGTCGGGAGCTCGGCGAACTTGGCCCACGTGCGGCGGTTGCGGAGCGAGCCGTCGGGGGTCAGATCGAACGCGCTGACCCGGTTCCCGAACGTTTCGCCGACGATCAGCGTGCCCTCTGCGGTGATCACGCTGCCGTTCGGGAACCACAGGTCGCGGGCCACCTCGGTGATCGCCCCGTCCGGGTCCACCCGCACGAGGGTGGCCGGCTCATAGGTGGACTCCGATCCGAAGTCCATGCCGAAGTTCCCGACGAACGCTCGACCCAGTCCGTCGACGACCATGTCGTTGGGCCACCCGCCGATATGCCCGCCCAGCTCGGCGTGGACCACAAGGGCGCCGTTCTCCTCCCGTCGCAGCAGCCGCTGATCCCGCATGGAGACCACCAGGAGACGGCCGTCGGGCATCCATCCCAACCCCGACGGCTGTTCCGGGACCTCGGCCTCGACCCGCAGGTCGCTGCCGTCCGCTGCGGCGGAGCACACGCGGTAGGTGTAGAAGTCCGAGAACCAGATCCTCCCCTCGTGCCAGCGCGGGCTCTCGAGGAAGGCGAAGCCGGTCAGGACGGCGGTGATCTTGCGGGGCACGCCGAGGACCGTAGCCTCCGCCGGCGAGTGATCGCCTTGGCTACGGTGGCGCCGGCAGGCGAGGACCCGCCAGGGGGAGGAGTGCGGCATGGCAACGGCTGGGACCACGACGCGGCAGGAGTTGATCGGCCACCTCGACGCCTACCTGGCAGCCCTGGCGGCCAACGATCCGGGGGCGATCAACGCCGAGGGGGCCAGGTTCACGGAGAACGGACAGCTGCTCGGTCTGGGCAGGGGCCTGTGGGGAACGGCGACGCTCGAGCCCCGGCCCGAGCGGGTGGTTGGGGTGGCAGACCCGGTCACCGGACAGGCCGCCTGCTTCGCCCTGGTCGCCGAGGCGGGCGAGCCGGTCATGCTCGCCCTGCGCCTCCGGGTGGAGGGCGATCGGATCACCGAAGCCGAGACGCTCGTGGCCCGGGACCGCGCGGCGATCTTCAGCCTCGACGGGTTCCGGCGCCCACGGCCCCTCTTTGACCAACCCCTAACTGAAGACCAACGCACGCCCCGTGAGGTGCTCGAGCGCATCCCGCACCTCTACCTCGACGGCATCCTCCAGGCCCGCGGAGACCTGATCCCGGTCGCCGACGACACCATCCGGATGGAGAACGGCGTGCAGACGGTCCTCAACCCCGACGCCGTGGGGATCCGGGAGGAGGCCCGTGACCGGGGAACGTGGCACCTCGGGGTCGCGGCGCAGGTCGATCTCGGGATCTTCTCCGACATCGAGGACGCCCGGGATCGTCGCGTGCCCGTGATCGACGAGGAGCTCGGCGTGGTGTTCGCCTGGTTCGTCTTCGACCACGCCGGCCCGTTGACGTCCCGTGGTGGCGAGTCGCGCTTCCGCACGCCGAACGCGATGATGATCGCAGAGGTGTGGAAGGTGATCGAGGGTCAGATCCGCCAGATCGAGGCGGTCCTCGGCGTCTTCCCCTACGGCATGCGCCCCGGCTGGGACTGACGCCGCCGGCGCGCGGTCAGGACTCCGGGACGGCGGCAGGCACCTCCGCCTCCGAGCCATTGGCCGCCGGCGTGTCGGCCGGCTCGGGGCCGTTCAGGGCGCCGGCGACGCCGTTGGCGAGGGCATTCACGGCTGGCGCATCGGCACCAGACGCATCCGCGCGGGCCGCACCCTTGACGACGCCGTCGAGCAGGCCGGCGAACTCCATCGGGACGACGATCTTCGTCGCGCCCGAGGTGCCGACCGTCTTCAGGGTCTCCAGGTACTGGAGCCGCATCGTGTTCGGGTCGAGCCCCTGCCCGGTGCTCTGGATCGCCTGCAGCGAGCGGGCGAGCCCCTCGGCCCGCAGGATCGCCGCCTGCCGTTGGCCCTCCGCCTCGAGGACGGCAGCCTGCTGGCGGCCCTCCGCCAGCGTGATCGCCGCCGACTTCTGGCCCTGCGCCTCGGTGATCTGCGCTCGCCGGGTGCGCTCGGCCGACATCTGGCGGGTCATCGCCTCGAGCACGCCTCCCGGCGGGTTGACCTCGCGGACCTCCACCGTGGTGACCTTCACGCCCCAGCGCTCGGTGACCTCGTCGAGGCGGACCCGCAGCGCGGCGTTCATCTCCTCACGCTTGGAGAGCACGTCGTCGAGGGGCATGTCGCCGACGACGCTGCGCAACGTGGTCGCGGCCACGTTCTGGGCCGCTGCGGCGAAGTTCTGCACCTTGAGCACCGACGATGCGGCGTCCACCACCTTGTAGAAGATGATGAAGTCGATCGAGATCGACGCGTTGTCCTGGGTGATGGCGATCTGGTGCGGGATCTCGAGGAACCGCTCGCGGAGGTCCACCATCGTGGTGCGATCGGTGACCGGGTTGATCAGGATCAGGCCGGGGCCCCGAAGGCCAACCGCCCGGCCCAGGCGGAAAAGCAGGATCCGCTGGTACTCCCGCACGATCCTGATCGAGAAGCCCAACAAGACGAGGGCGGCGAGGATGACCAGCCCGACGATGATGCCGATAATCATGATTCCTGCTCCTGGTGCTCCTGCTGACTGCTCGGCGGCTCACCCGTCGAGGGCTGCAACTCCGCCGACAAATCGGTAGGCAGCACGTCGGGGTCCTCGCCCCATACCTCGAGGCGCACCCCCTCGGCGCGCAGCACCTGCACCCGGGTTCCGGCACGTACCTTGCCGTTGAGCGACACGACCGACCACTGCTCGCCGCCGACCTTGGCGATCCCCTCAGGGGCGAGGTCGCTCACCGCGACGCCCTCGGTTCCCACCAGCGAACGCGTCATGGACGGGGTGTGCCGGGCACTGCCGAGCCCGTGCCAGGCCAGCGCCCCCGCCCCCCCGGAAACGGCGACGTCGGCGCTCAGCAGCGCCCAAAGCACCGGCGCGGACATACCCATCGCGGCCATCAGGATCAGCCAGCCGGCCAGCAGGGCGCCGAACCCGACCGCTACCGCGTGTGCGTGCGGTCCCGTATGGAACCCGACCAGCAGTGTGGCGAGTACCAATCCGACCAGGACTCCTGCGACAACCCACATGGGGGGCCTCCCCAAGGCCGTTTGACTTACCCCATGATACGTCGGTATGGGGGCTTCCGGATGGCGTAGCTCCGAGACGGCTAGGAGGGCGTCGCCAGCTGGATCACACTGAAGACGGCCCCAACCTGGTCGGCGACGACCGCAAAGGAGCCCTGAGGGGTCTCCATCGTCTCCGTGATGGCGGTGCCGCCGAGGCTCTTCGTCTTCTCCAGCGCAGCGGAGATGTCGTCGACGGCGAAGTAAATGCCCCAGAGCGATGGCGTCTCGGCGGGCATGTCCGGCTGCTTGGGCATCATCCCGGCGATCGAATTACCCCCCACCTGGAACTCCGTGTATTCGTGCGCCCCTTCGCCGTGGGTCACGGCGTCCCAGCCGAACACCTCGTGATAGAAGGCCTTCGCCGCCGCGGTGTCGGAGGTGACGAGCTCGTTCCAGCAGAAGGCACCGGGCTCGTTGACGAGGCCGGCCCCGCGGTGCGACTTCGGCTCCCACAGGCCGAGTGCAGCGCCCGACGGATCGAGGAAGAGGCCGAGCCGTCCGAACTCCATCACGTCGTCCGGGCCGAAGGCCATCGTGCCGCCGGCC
>WQVT01000300.1 GCA_009785715.1 Acidimicrobiaceae bacterium
CTCGTGGTACCCCCGGGGAGGCGCCTGCACGCCCGCTCGTGAAACGCGGCGCTAACCGGACGCGCCTCGCGCAGCTCGGCGTACGCCGAGGCGAGCAGCTGTTCCCCTTTCGCTTGCCGTTCACTGACCGAAACGGTGTCGCTCATGCATCGGAGCCTTTCTCTGTCGATATCGTCCACTCGAACGGCGGTCGAACCGCCAACCTCCGGGGCCACCTGCGCGGGCCGCTGGGGGAGTGCGGACGGTGCCCGCCGAAAACGGTCGGGACCCACACCCGCGCAGGTGGACGTCTCGGCGCGGCGTCAGACGACACCGCTGGCCGCCAACCGCCCCAGGACCGCCCGGTGCGCGGCGATGACCTGATCGACGTCGGCCTCGGTGTGCGCCGTGCTCAAGAAGTTGAGATGCGGCGGCGAGGTCATCAGCACCCCCTCGAGAATCAAATAGGTGCTGTAGAGGCGGGCGGCGCCCTGGTTGCTCGCCGCCACGTCCCGGATGCAGGTCGGCAGCTTGGTCGTGAAGTACGGACCGCCCCACATCGACCCCGTCCCGGTCACGAAACCGGCGATGCCCGCATCGGCCAGCGCCGCCTGCAACCCCGAACGCATCCGATCGCCCAACTCGCCAAGCCGCTCGTAATGCTCGGGATGGGTGGTCAGCTCGGAAAGCTGCGCCGCGCCCGCCGCGGCCGTCAGAGGGTTCCCCGAGAACGTCCCGCCGACGAACACCGCATCCCTAGCCGCCCCACCGGGCGGCGTGTTCGTCAGATCGATCAGGTCGGCCGGCCCGGCGACCGCGCCGACCGGGAAGCCGCCACCGATCGCCTTGCCCATCGTCGTGAGGTCGGCGCTGATCCCATACAGCTTCGCCGCAGCGTGCGGCCCCAGGCGGAACGCGGTGATCACCTCGTCCAAGATCAAAAGCGCCCCGACCTCGCTGCACGCGTCCCGCACGCCCTTCAGGAACTCCTCCGAAGCAGGCAGCGTCCCCGCGCTGCCCTGCACCGGCTCGACGATCACGCACGCCCAGTCCGAACCCTCCCGCTGGATCCGCTCGACCGCCCGCTCGTCGTTGAAGGGAAGCATCACCACCGTCTCCGCGATCCCCGGTGGCAGCCCACCACTGTCCACCGCAGGAACCGGGTCCGACGCCTCGCCCCCAAGCGCGAACACACTGAAAAGCAGCGGCTCGTAATTGCCGTGCAGACCGCCCTCGAACTTGGCGACCGTCTCCCGCCCCGTCGCCTCACGCGCGAGACGCACCGCGGCCATCGTCGACTCCCCACCACTGTTCAAAAACGCAACCCGCTCGGCTCCCGGCACCCCCTCAACCAGGATCTCCGCCAACTCCAGCTCCCGAGGCGACGGAGGACCATAATGGGTCCCCCGCTCCAACTGGGCCTCGACCGCCTTGAGCACCACCGGGCTCGCATGGCCAAGCACCAGCGGCCCGTGCCCCATGTTGCAATCCACATACTCCCGACCGTCGATATCGACAAGCCGAGCACCCCGAGCATGATCCACATAGATAGGCAAAGGCCAGAACCGCGACCGCGAGGTGCCCATCCTCGGCCGCTCCAGGACACGCTCGTACCGAGCAGCGCTCAACGGCAACGCGGAACGCAGTTCGATTTTCGCCTCCTCCAGCAGCCGTTCGGTCAGATCCTCCCGCTCATCAACCATCCTGCTGCTCATGTCCTAAGACCTCATTCCACCTAGCGATCCACGGTGCCGATTCAGCGGCCTTGGCCCTCGCTGCGGACGCCGACCTTCATGTGAAGTGGCGAACGCAATGGTTACGCATAACTGACCATTTCCCTTACTCCAATGTGGCGTCGTGGCGAATCCGACGCAACGGGGGCGACCGGAACCGTGCCGGTGGCTGCTGCCACGACCCGATGCTCGATCAACCCCCCGGTGATGCTCGTTCTCGACCATACGTCAGGCCCTGAAGGCTGACAAGAAGATCCTGGCGACAGCAATTTCCATGAGACGCGTGGGTCACGAGGCCCATTCAGCGGGCGGATCGGTCGATATCTAATGATGTTACGTGCATTCTAGCGCCACACCACACCGCAGAGATTGAGCGACACCTGGGCTGTGTCTCTCAATTAAAGTTTTTTCTGCCGCGTGAAAGGATGCTGACCATGCGACGCACGCCACCCTTGCAGCTGAGTGCCGCAGAACGCAAAGATCTTGAAAGGCTTGCCGCAGCCGGCGCGCCCCGTGCCGAGCAGCAAGCCAAAAGCCTCCTCCTGAGCGCCCAGGGCATGTCGAGTGAGGACATAGGTCGGACGCTCTACGTGTCCAGCAATACCGTGCGGAGTTGGCGGCACATCTTCGAACGAGACGGCGTCGAAGGACTCGGTGTGATTGGCAAAGGGCGGGGCCGCAAGCGGATCCTGTCCGAGGAAACGGTCGCCGAGGTCGTGCGGCTGACCCTCGACTCGGCGACCGCGGGGCCCTCCGCCCAATGGTCGACCAGAACCCTGGCCCGTCGGCTCGGCATCAGCAAGGACTCCGTGGCCCGCATCTGGGCGGAGCGGGGGATCGCCCCTGGACTTGGGGGTCGGCCGAGACTCGGTCAGGGTGAGGCCTTCGAACGCGCGCTCGTGGCAGTCCTCGCCTTCTACGTCGATCCACCGCTTGGTGCGGCGGTCTTCAGCGTTCACCGGGTACCCCCGGAGGAGGAACTGGACGGGGACACGAGTGCGGCACGCACGTCGCGCGTGGCGCTCACCGAGGAATCTCCGGCGCTTCGGAGGATCGAGGCCTCCCTGGCGGACGTGGCGTCACGGGAGCGGACACCTTACCCGCCTGGCGGCGAAGCGATCCTGGCCCTGCTCGAGCGTGTCCGTTCGACGGTGGCCGAGCAGACCGACATCCATGTCGTGATGCTCGACCTGGACGGTCGTGCGGCTGCCGTGACGTCGCGGCTCGAACGTCGGTCGGACGGTCGCTGGTATCAACACCTGAGCAGCACGGAACCCGAGTGGCGCGAAGCCGTTTCCCGGTGGCTGCAGCTCACGGATCCAACTGCTCTCGGTGACCCCAGGCGAGCAGATGTCGAGGTCCTCGCCGATTCGCTCGCCGGATGGGCGTCCGACACGAGCTCGGGGGCTGGCGCCTTTACCTGGAGCCAGGCAGATACCGAACAGGTTCCCCGGGCGGAGCAGCGCTCCCTCGACGGCCACGGCGTGATCCCGGAATTGCTGCACCCGGAACCGGAATCGACCAAGCCACTGGTCCGTAGCTCTCCGGAGGAGGTCGCGGAACAACTCCGCCGTGCGATCCTGCAGGGCGTGCTCGCTCCCGGTGAGCACGTCCGGCAGCCTCAGTGGGCTGAGCAGCTCGGCGTCAGCCGGACCGTGTTGCGAGAGGCGTTCAAAATCCTGACAGGCCAGCACCTGCTCCGACACGATCCACAATCCGGGTATTTCGTGGCCAAGCTGAACGTCGAGGAGATGCGCCAGCTGTACCGGTTGATCGCGCTCGTAGAGGAGGAGATTCTCCGCAAGATACGCTGGCCCACGCGGAACGAGATCACGGTGCTCGATCAGCAATTCCTCGAGCACTACGAGGCGCTTCTAGCCGGGAACCTGATTGGTGCCATCGACCATTGGCAGGAGTATCTCTTCCACCTGTACAGCCTCTCGTCCGAGACATTCCTGGTGAAGGAGGGGATACGTCTCCTCGAGATATCGACCCCTTACAGCCTGATCGTCTTGACGACCATGCTGCTCCAGGATCCGAGCCTCTCGGAGATCGCCATCGCACGGCAGGATCAGATCGCCGCGCTGCGAGCGCGCGATCTCTCCCGCTTCATCAAGTCGATCATCTACGATCGATTGCCGGAGTTCGAGCGTTATGCCACCCACTCCGAAATCATGGCCTTTTTTCGGAGAATGCCCATGGCTGAGCAGGTCTAGCAGCCGATCAGCGCTCCCGAGAGGGCGCCGGCACCGTCGGTTGGCGTTCTTCCTTCAGGATCCTCGTTCGGTGCCGGCTGCCCTCATCGGTTGTCCTAGGGTGTGGCGCAGAACGCGGTGACGACGATGTCGTTGGCGAGTGAGCCGCTATTACTTGCGCTGCCGTACCACCCGAATAGTGGGGTCCCGTTGTCCGGAGAATTTCCCCCGGGGTCTCCGGCCGGCCGGGATGCGATGATGTGCAGGTTGGCGTCGCCGTCATCGATTGGCCTCGCTATGCCGCCGACCACGACGTCGCCCGCCGGGCATGACTCCACTGCGTGGGCCGTGCCGCCGGCGGGGACATTGAGCAGGAGGTCTTCATCAAGGACGGTGCCGATGGTGCCCGCC
>WQVT01000301.1 GCA_009785715.1 Acidimicrobiaceae bacterium
GCGTGGCTGGCCACGATCCCCGCCGAGGGCAGCGGGTTCGAGTCGGGCAATGGCTTCCTGACCGACGCCTCGACCTTCGGCGACAACGGCGAGGAGAGCGTCTCCTAAGCCTGGTTGCCTTTGCCAGTGAGGAAGGCCGCCCCTGGGGGCGGCCTTCTCGCGTCGGGGGTTAAGGCCGCTGCCGCCCTCGCTCGCTTCGCTCCCTAGGTTGGTCTCAGGGGACGGCCGAACCGTAGTGGTCAGCCCCACCGTCCTGAGCCTCCTTTGAGCCAACCGGCGGAGCGCAGCGAGGCCGGGCGGGGGACCGACGCCGAAGGCGTCGGAAGCTCCGAAAAGCCTTGACAGAGGACATGGTGACCCCCCGCCCGGCCGCCTCGGCCCGCCCTCGGCCCCGCTCCCGGAAGTTCGGAAAACAAGACGGGAATAGTCGCGGCGTTCCTTAGGTTGTTCTCATGCGAAGAGCCCATAAAGAGCCCTCCGACAACGCAGAACGTTGCCTTTATCGTTGAAGGAGATCAGAGCATGCATGCTCGGTATGTCACGTCCCTGCTTTCAGGACTTCTAGGCGGCTTCGTGCTGGTTGCCTCCCAGGTCTTCGTACCTGGAGACGCCGCATGGCTGGCGTTCGCCTTCGGGATCGGCCTCTTGGTTTTGACCCCCATCCCGCTGTTGTTCGGTGACCGCGGCTACGCCGGATTGGGCCTCGATGGCCTCGCCGCCCTATTGGCTATTTGGACGATCGTCGCCAGCCTGGTCTTCACCGGTGAGACCGTGAAGTGGCTGTCCTTCTCGGAAGGTGCCGCCTTCGTGCTCCTGGCGGTCGGCGGCCTGACGCTCAACCAGGTGCGTCTTGCCCTGCGGATCAGCCACGCGGCCCCCGCTGCCGTTCCCGCCTCCCTGACGAGCAGCCCGGTGGCCTCCGACGGCCGCACTCCCGTCGCCGCCTGATCACCCACTTCGGAAGTAGCGCCCGGGCCCTTGGCCCGGGCGCTGTCGCGTCTGGCGGCTTCTGCCGGGCCGCGAAGGGGTGGGGGGCGCCGGCGGTCGGTGGCGTGCGGTGGCGGTGGGCGGTGGTCGGCGGCGGTCGGTGACGGTTGGCGGCGGGGGAGAGGGCCGGCCGAGGGTTCTGGTTTGGCTCAGGGCGCGAAGCGACCTCGGTGGGGGGCACGGATCGCGCCCTGAGTTGACGAGGGGGGCGAGGCGGGGCTTCACGGGCGTCGTGGTCGAGGCCGGCCCGAAGTCTCCGCGCCTCGGTGTCTCGGTAGCGTGCAGGCAATGCCCGACGATTCCGAGCGCGTGGCTTCCGTCTCCGCTACGGCCCCAACCGCTGCGGTCCCGACCGCTGCGACGTCCAGTGGTGGGGCCCCTGCTGCTGCGGCCCCTGCTGCGGCCCCAACAGGTGCGGCTCCCACTGCGGCGACCCCGCCGGCGGCATCACCCGCCAGCGACGTGACGCCGGCCGCACCCACCGTCGGCCACGGTTTCTCCGGCGGCGCGCTCACGTTGTTGCGGATCGTCGCCGGCCGCCAGCAGCCCCGCAACCCCCTCCGGATCATTCACATGCTGCGCGTGCTGGCCGTGTCCGAGGCCACCGCCTTCCTCACCCTGCTCACCGTCGCGATCGTGCACGGGGTGACCGGCGGGCTCGGGTTGGAGCTGTTCGTGATGGGCAACGTGCACGGTGCGGTCTTCACCGCCTATCTGGTGATCATCACGGTGTGCCACCGCATCGTCCGTTGGGGCCCGCTCATGCTGTTGATGGTGCTCCTGGCGGGGTTCGTTCCGGGCGGGGGTCTGATGGTCGAGCGCTGGGCGCTGGCGGCGCCGGCCCGGGAGGCCTATCAGGCTCGCCAAGAGGGCTGACACCAGAGGGACGTTGTGAGCCGTTTCGTCTGTTGTGTCCCAGAACGCGCGTATACCGCGCGTTCTGGCACACAACGCCGCCCGAACCCGGCCCCTGCCCGCCGGCCCCCGCCCCGCCGGGCCCTAGCCTTGCGAAGAGCAGGAGCGCTACCAGTGCGCCGAGTCTGACCCCGGCGCGTCGTCGGGGATCTCGTCGAGATCAGCTGCCGGGCTGATCTCCAGCTCGGGGTCGCCCGGGCCGTCGGGGACGTCGAGGAGGCAGTCGTCCGACACGGCGTCGCCGTCCGCGCCGGCGTCGTTCGCGAAGCCGGCGTAGGGGCCGGGTCCCCCCGAGGACCGCGGCCGCTCCCAGCAGGGGTCGATGTCCCAGCCCCTCTCGGGGTCCACCTCGGGCGGGCCGGTGCCATCGGGGTCGTCCATGCCCCCCTGGAGGAGCGAGACCCGTTCGGGGTCGTCGAAGTTGGCCCCCGCCTCCTCGAGCTCCATCTGGTCCACCGTGAGATCGACGTCGAGGTCACGCTCGCCTTCCGGGCCCACTTCGAAGGCCGACCCGTACGCGTCCTCGTCGTCGAGGGACTCGTCTAGGTTGGCGAAAGCCTCGTTTTCGTCTGGGGGCTCGTCGAGCTGGTCGGGGGACGCGGTCATCCGGGATATCCCCTTCGGCACTCAAACGAGCGGGGGGGCTGTGTCCGGGTCCGGCTCCGCTCGCTCACGGCTATCAGATACCCCCGCCGCCCCGGGCACTCACACGCCAAAGGGCCCCGATCTCAGAGCCTCCTCATTGCCCTCCCGATCACTCGACCCCGCCGGCCCTCCGACCCATCGCCGGCCCTCCGACCCATCGCCGGCCCTCCGACCCATCGCCGCCGGATCTCCCCGCCCGCCGGCACGCCTCCCGTCCTCCGCGAGCCATCCCGATCTCACCGAAAGCGCTACTATGTCCCCTGGCCCTGAGGCAGTTCGGCGCGCAATTGCGGGCGGACTCGGCCGGGTCCCGTCTCCACCCCGTGATTTCCGTCGAGAGGTAGCTGTTGCCCACCATCGCCCAATTGGTCCGCAAGGGCCGTGAGCAGAAGACCGACAAGACCAAGACGCCGGCGCTCCGCGGTGCGCCCCAACGGCGCGGCGTGTGCACCCGGGTCTATACCACCACCCCGAAGAAGCCCAACTCGGCCCTGCGGAAGGTGGCGCGCGTGCGCCTCACCAGCGGCACCGAGATCACGGCTTACATCCCCGGCGTCGGTCACAACCTCCAGGAGCACTCGATCGTGCTGGTCCGCGGCGGCCGTGTGAAGGACCTCCCGGGCGTCCGCTACAAGATCATCCGTGGGACCCTCGACACCTCCGGGGTCCGTGACCGCAAGCAGGCCCGTAGCCGCTACGGCGCCAAGAAGGACTGAGCCGCATGCCTCGTAAGGGACCCGCCCCCCGCCGGGACCTCCTCCCGGACCCGATCTACCGCTCGGTGCTCGTTACCCAGGTCGTGAACAAGGTGATGGAGCGCGGCAAGCGCAGCCTCGCCGAGCGGATCGTGTACCAGGCGCTCTCCACGGTAGAGGAGCGGACCGGCACCGAGCCCATTGCCACGCTGAAGCGGGCGGTGGAGAACACCAAGCCGCAGCTGGAGGTCAAGAGCCGCCGGGTCGGTGGCGCCACCTACCAGGTGCCCGTCGAGGTGCGCCCCCGCCGGGCCACGACGCTCTCGATCCGCTGGCTGCACGGCTACGCCCGCCAGCGCCGCGAGAAGACGATGGCCGAGAAGCTGGCCGCCGAGCTGATCGACGCCTCGAACGGCGTCGGCGCGTCGGTCAAGCGCCGCGAGGACATGCACAAGATGGCCGAGTCGAACAAGGCGTTCGCCCACTACCGCTGGTAGTCCCCTCCCCACGAGCCACGAGCCACCTGCCACTGGTCACCTACCGCCAGCCACCTGGCCGCCAGCCACTGGCCACTCAGCGCCCCAGCGAGCGGTAGGGCCACGCACCGGCTATTCTGGCGGTTCACCACCCTGCGTGGTTTGGCGGCGCCAGCAGGCTTGCGCGCCGCGCCCGGCGCGTTTTCCGGCACAATGAAGAGTGAAGTTTTTTTGGCCGGGAAGAGTGCCCGTTCTCTTCTGGCTGTCCCCCCGTACGGCGCGGCCTGCGCAGGCAAGTAGGCCGACAGTGAGAGTGAGCTATGGCTGATTCGACAGCAACCCGACAGATGCCCCTGGCCCGGACCCGGAACATCGGGATCATGGCCCATATCGACGCGGGCAAGACCACGACCACGGAGCGCATCCTCTTCTACACCGGCATCAACTACAAGATCGGTGAGGTCCACGAGGGTGCGGCCACCATGGACTGGATGGTGCAGGAGCAGGAGCGGGGCATCACCATCACCTCGGCGGCGACCACCTGCTACTGGAACGACAACCGCATCAACATCATCGACACCCC